>NZ_JBATWS010000425.1:0-15539 GCF_049672805.1 Parvibaculum sp. | reverse complement strand
GGAAGAGGGCATGGATGATGCACTCTTCTATTCGCTGGCGGGTGAGGCGGCCGCAGGCATCGTGCTGCGCGCGCCCGAGCCGAAGCAGCTCAGCAGCTTGGATGTGGCCTTCTACAAGCTTGCCAATCGCGAGCTTCCTGCGAATGCCGTCGAGATTGCGGAGCCAGCCTTGCTGCTGCCGCTTCTCGAGGATGAAACGATTTCGGACGAGACAAAGGTTCTCGCCGCAGAGCGTGCAGCCTCCTACGGGCTTATCAGCGGTCGTGATCTTGCGGCCTATTACAGCAAGCCGAGTTTCACGCCGGAGCAGCTTGCGGGGCTTCTGACATCGGATATACCTGAAGCATCGCCGCTGCGCCGCGCGATGATCTTCCAGTCGATCGGTCAGGCTGTGGCGGCGGATGATCGCATCCGGCTTTTCAAGCTCGCTTTTGCAACAGCGGAGACGGCGGGCCTCTACTATCCCACGGTTGAAGCGCTTTATCCTGAACTGGAAAAGCTCGAACCCAATGAAGCGTTGCGTCCGCTTGCGCCTGCTGCCATGCGCGCCTTCCTTGCGCTTGGTGAGCGCAGCCATGCACAGGCTTGGGCCTCGGTGATGAACGCAGGCGGGCAGATGATCGGCCGCGATCAGCGCGAGCTCGAAGGGCTTGCGCGGGTTTTGAGCGGGTCGCCCTCCGGTTTTGACAGGGCGGGCGTATCAGCCGCGATCGTGAGCGATCTCCGCTCCGGCATTGCGCAGACGCGGATATTCGGGGCGAGTGAAGCGATGATGCTTGAGGCGCTCGGCTTCGAGCTTGATCCTTCTGTCTGGGAAGCGCTGCTTGATGCGCGCGGTGTGCTGACGGGGCGTGTGCCGCCTGATGCGGTGCTCGGGCAGCTTCAGGCCGCAGGACAGAAAGCTGCGGTGGGCGAGACCGTGATGCTCGCCATCGACATTATCGGGAATGAGGGGCCGGGTGCAGTTCATCCGCGTGCGGCAGCGCAAGCGGTGGCAAGCCTGAAGGCAGCGGGTCTTGAAAGTGAGGCGCGTCGCGTCGCGCTCGAGGCCTTGATGGCGCGGAGTAGCGCCGGACGTGGTTGAGTTAAACAGGTGAGTTAAATGTCCAAAGAGTCACAGGAGCGCGGGCGTCTTATCGATGCCTTTCTCGAAATGCTGAGTGCGGAGCGCGGTGCGGCGCGCAATACGCTCGATGCCTATGAGCGCGATCTGAAAGACTTCAGCGCCTTCCTGAACTCCAAGGGAAAAGCGGTGGATGCGGCGACAACGCGCGATGTGCGTGACTATCTGGAAGGCCTTTCCACGCAGGGGCTTTCCGCATCGACGGCGGCGCGGCGCCTCTCGGCGCTTCGCCAGTTTCACGGCTTCCTTTTTGCCGAAGGCATCCGCAAGGATGATCCTTGCGGCTCCATTGAAGGTCCGCGCCGTGCGCGGCCCTTGCCGAAGACGCTTACCGTTGGCGAAGTCGATGCGCTTCTTGCGGCCGCGCGCCGCGCGGAAGACGGGCGCACGCATGAAGAGGCAGTGCTTGCCTATAAGCGCGCGCGCCTTGTCTGCCTGATGGAAGTTCTCTATGCGACGGGGCTTCGCGTGTCGGAGCTTGTCGGTCTGCCGCTTTCGGCGGTGCGAGGTGAGGAGCGTTTCCTTGCTGTGAGCGGCAAGGGTGGCAGGGAGCGGCTGGTACCGCTTTCGGATGCGGCCCGCAGTGCGATTGATGCCTATCTGCCGCTTCGCTCCATGCGGCTTGGCGATCATGTCTCGCCCTGGCTTTTCCCGTCGCGCGGGCGGCAGGGGCATCTGACGCGGCACCGCTTTGCGCAGCTTCTGAAAGACCTCGCCATATCCGCCGGACTTGATCCGACGCGTGTGTCGCCGCATACGCTGCGCCACGCCTTTGCGAGCCATCTGCTTGCCAATGGTGCTGATCTTCGCGCCGTGCAGCAGATGCTTGGCCATGCCGATATTTCCACCACGCAGATCTATACGCATGTGCTGGATGAGCGGCTGAAGGATCTGGTGCAGACGCATCATCCGCTGGCGCGAAAGGGCAACGCGTCCTGATGCTCAGGCGGGTGCGCCTCGGCGCGGCAGCTTGTCGGGATTGCGCACCATATAGATGGTCGAGATGCGGCCTTCGCTGATACCAAAGCTCAGCGTGGTCTGGATCTCGCCTTCCTCCATGATCACGAAACCGGGCAGGCCGTTTACAATGGCAGGGCGCGGCTGAAGATTTTGCGGGCGCTTCTTCAGGATGCCGAAGAAGAAACGCGAGACGTGATCCGGTCCGTAAAGCGGGTTCAGCGCAGCAAGCGCCTTGCCGCCGCCATCCGAATAGAGAACCACATCTTCGCTGAGGCAGTTGATGAGCGCCTGCGGATCGGCGTTCGCAATTGCATTGCCGAAGGCAGTGGCGAGGCGATGATGCTCCTGCACATTGGTGTCGAAGCGGGGATGGTCTTCGCGCACCCGTCTGCGCGCGCGGCTCACCGTCTGGCGGCAGGCGGCTTCGGACTTGCCGAGGATGGCGGCGAGTTCGTCATAGCCATAGTCGAACGCATCATGCAGCAGAAAGGCCGCGCGCTCTTCCGGTGACAGGCGCTCCAGCATGTGCAGCAGGGCCATGGAAATGTCATCGGCAAGCGAGAGGCGTTCTTCGGGCGTCGGCTCGCTTTCGGAAAATTCGAGAATGGGTTCCGGCAGCCACGGCCCGACATAGGTTTCGCGCCGCGCGCGGGCGCTGCGCAACTGGTCGATGCCGAGCCGCGCAACCGTCGTCACAATCCAGGCTTCGGGATTGTGAATGTCGCTGCGGGGGGCGGACTGCCAGCGCAGCCATGCTTCCTGCACAATGTCTTCAGCATCGGCAACCGAGCCTGATATGCGATAGGCAACCTGAAAGGCGCGGGCGCGGTGGCGCTCGAATGTCGCCTCATCCGGGGCAGGATTGCTACTCATGCCGCTCTTTCCCTTGCAGGATGTGCCTCAAGCGTTTCGCCCTCAATCGTCACGCGCTGGCAGGTGCGAGCATAGCCCATCGCGCGCTTGAGTGCGGGGTATGTTCTGACGGTTGCGATGACAAGGGCAAATTCGGCAAGCCCTGCCTTTCCCCAATGCTGCTCGATGAGGGCGCGCAAATCCTCCGCGCGCGGATCGCTCACCGCGACCGCATAGGCAAAGTCATAAGCAAGGCGCGTGTCCTTGCTAAGTTCCGCAAGCGCACCGGTCGCGGCGGCACGGACTATGGCGGGAGAGACGCCTTGCTTCAGCGCCATGTTTACGGCGATTTGCACGCAAGGCCCGCAATCTTCCGAGCGCAGGGCGGCAATGGCCGCGACGCTGCTGATATCGCGCGGCAACGCTTTCTGATGATTCCAGAGGGCGGTTGCGAGCGTGAGCCGCCAGAAAACGGCAGGCGAACCGGCATGGATGTCGCGCATATGGTCTGCGCTTTCACCAGTCATTCTTTCCTGCAAGGCGACGGCGCATCGCGCAAAAAAGCCTTTCATGTTTGCTTTCCTTTCCGGCTGTCAGGCGTTGCGCGGGGTGGACCACCAGGCGAGGAGGGCCGCCGCGAAAGGCGGTGCAAAAACGCCGGGAAGGTCGATCAGCATGTGGGAAAGGGGCAGCCGGGCAGCGGCAATGTCCCAGACATGCAGCAGGGCATGAAGCAGGAGATAGAGCGTGACGGCAGCGAGAAACGGCAGGCTCGCCGCCGGCCAGCGGAGCGCGCCAAGCGTGAGAAGGCCGATCAGCAGATAGGCGCAGCCAATGTCGCGCACGAAATGGGGGTTGTAGGGGCCGGTATTGCTGACGCCTGCGATGGCTCCATACCAGTGCGCCGGATCGCCCAGCATCCACAGCCCGTTGCCGAGCCAGATCAGGGCAAAAAGCAGGAGAGCGGCCCTCCGCAGAGGCGTATGAGGCGGCGTGTGGTGGCGGGCTATGCTGGACATTGCGGGCTCCCTTGAGCGGTTCGATCTCCCCTCAAGACGAGATGAAGCCCGGATTTGTGACAGCGGGAGCGGGAAGCGCGGAAATCCGCCATTTCGAGAGTGCAACCGGCAGGTTGACAAGGAGGCGGGGGCGGGTCAGTGTGCCGCGCACTTGCAAATAACGGGGCCGTAACAGGCCCGATTGCCGGCTCCGCCAGAGGCGGTCCGCGCGGGAGTTGCCGGAGCGCGATGCACACCTATCTCGACTTCGAGAAGCCGATAGCAGAACTGGAAGGCAAGGTGCAGGAGCTGAAGCTCCTCGCCCAGGAAGACCCGTCGGTCAGTATTGGCGACGAGGTGGCCAAGCTTGAGCAGAAGGCGGCTCAACTCCTTCAGGATACCTATGCCTCGCTGACGCCCTGGCAGAAGGTTCAGGTCGCGCGCCATCCGGCTCGCCCGCATTTTCTGGATTATGTGGAAAGACTGGCCGAAGATTTCACGCCGCTCGCGGGCGACCGCGTTTTCGGCGAGGACGCGGCCATTGTCGGCGGCATCGGGCGCTTCCGGGGCCGGTCCGTCTTCTTTATCGGCCATGAAAAGGGCTCGGATACGAAGAGCCGCATCAAGCACAATTTCGGCATGGCCAAGCCTGAAGGCTATCGCAAGGCGATCCGCCTCATGGATATGGCCGATCGCTTCGGTATACCGGTGGTCACGCTGGTCGATACGTCAGGCGCCTATCCGGGCATGGAAAGCGAAGAGCGCAGCGTGGCCGAGGCCATTGCGCGCTCCACGGATCGCTGCCTGTCGCTGGGCGTCCCGCTCGTCTCGGTCGTGATCGGCGAGGGCGGTTCGGGCGGTGCGGTGGCGCTTGCCTGCGGGAACCGTGTGCTGATGCTCGAACACTCCATCTACAGCGTGATCTCGCCTGAAGGCGCGTCCTCCATTCTGTGGCGCAGCTCCGACAAGGCGAAGGACGCGGCGACCGCAATGAAGATCACCGCCCAGCACCTCCACGAGCTTGGGGTGATCGACCGGGTTCTGCCGGAGCCCGTGGGCGGCGCGCATCGCGAACGCAACCAGATGATCAAGGAAGTGGGCGACGCGATTGCCGAGGAACTCAAGGGCCTCGAAAAGCTGGACCACGAGTCGCTTCGCCGTACCCGCCGCGAGAAGTTTCTCGCAATGGGACGGATCGGCCTTTCCTGAGCGTTCTGACGCCCACCCGGATTCACCTGCTGTTAAGCATGGCTGCTTAGAACAGATGGCTGCGCCCGCGGCCATTTGCAGGACTGCCCATGCTTTCTGAACCCGACCTGTTGTGGAGCGCCAGCGCAAGGCAGTTCTTCGCCTATTGGGACAGTCTCCCCAAGGTGGATTTCGTCCCCGACCGCCAGGATTTCAGCCCGAGCCGCATTGCGACGCTCATGCCGGCGGTCACCATTCTCGAAGTCGTGTCGGAAGATATCATTCTTCAGCGGTTGACGGGTACGACCGTGTGCCGGTCTCTGGGCTTTGACCCGACGGGGCGCAGTGTTGCCGATCTCATGTCGCCGCTTCTCTGGCCCGACTATCGAGAAATGATCTCGCTCCAGCTATCTGTGCCGTGCGGACGGCAGAACATGCTGCGCAGCCGCCGCGCCAATCTGGTCGATCGCGCCGAGGTGCTGGTCCTGCCGCTCCGGCACGCGCGGTCCGGCCACTGGATGCTCCTCTCCTATTTCGATGAGCTTGCTCCGGTGGGCTATGACCCCGGCCCTTACGAAATACTCGGATATGAGGAGACGCGCTGGATTGATATTGGCGCGGGCGTGCCGGAAGCGAGCGGCCGGAAATGAGGAAGGGGCGCTAGCGCCCCTGAGTGATCCCTATTTCGCGGAAGGCATCGCGGACATCATCCGCGAAGAGTTCCGGTTCCTCCATGGCGGCGAAATGGCCGCCGCGATCCATCATCCGCCATCTCGCGATGTTGTAGCTGCGCTCCGCCCATGAGCGCGGTGTCTCCGGCAATACATCAATCGGATACTCGGAATAGGCGGTCGGCACGGTGACCTTTTCGCCCGGCCTGAGCAGCGCGGAGCCTTCGGCGGGACCGGCCTTGTAAAGCGTATTGGCCGAATTGATGGTGCCGGTGAACCAGTAGATCGAGAATTGCGTGAGGATCACATCGAAGGGGAAACGCTGGATCATGCCCTTCATTGTGTCGGTCTTGTCGGTGTCGCCGAGGCGGTAATATTTGTCGGCAAGCCAGCCTGCGAGGCCTGCCGGGCTGTCCATCACACCAAAGGCGAGCGCCATGGGCTTGGTGGACTGGATGGAGCGATAGCCTTCTTCCTGCCGCCACCATTTCTGCATGGTCGCGATCCAGTGCGCCTCTTCCTCGCTCACCGGCGGCTGGCTCTCATGCTTGAGCGAGGGGCGGAGCGGCAACATGGTGAGATGAATGCCCGTCACGCTGTCGGCATGCTGAAGCGCGAGCCGCGATGTGACGAAGCTTCCCCAGTCTCCCGCTTCTGCGGCATAGCGTTCGTAACCGAGCACTTCCGTCATCAGCCGGTGCCAGAGATCGGCGATCCTTGCCGGGCCGATGGGTTTGCGCGGGATCGAGGAAAAGCCATAGCCGACGAGTGATGGCACGATCACGTCAAAGGCCGGGCCTTCGCGGCCATATTTTTCAGGATGGGCAAGCGGGTCCACCACGTCGAGAAATTCGCGGAAGGTGGAAGGCCAGCCATGCGTCATGATGAGCGGTACGGGATTGTCGCCCGAGCCGCGCTCATAGATGAAGTGGATGGTGTGTTCCTCACCATCCTCATCCTTGAGCGTTGCGCGATACTGGGGAAAGCGGTTGAGGCTTTTTTCCTGAGCGCGCCAGTCGAACTCATCCCGCCAATAGGCAAGTAACTTCTCCATATAGGAGAGGTTCGTTCCATAGTCCCAATGCTCATTGCCGAGAGGTTCGTTCGGCAATCGCGTCGCCGCGAGACGGCGCTTCAGATCGTCGATCTCGCTGTCCGATACGGCGATGGTGAAAGGATCGGCGGGGATGAGGCGATCTGTCATGCCGCTCCGCCTTTCACCTGGCTGACGAAAGCAAGCACGTCATTTGCGAAGACTTCGCCTGTTTCGAGCGCGGCGAAGTGTCCACCCTTTTCGAAATCGGACCAGCGGATGATGTTGTAGCCCTTCTCCACCATGCTGCGCGGCGGGAAAGTGAGAAACTCCTTCGGGAAGTTTGCAATGCCGGTCGGCACCTCAACCTTTGTATCCGGCGCCATGTTGGTACCGCCTTCTTCCATCATGCCGCGATAGAACCATGTCGCTGTGCCGAATGTGTCGGTCACCAGATAGATCATGAGGTTGGTGAGAAGCTGATCCTTGGTGAAGGCGTTTTCGATGTGCTCGTGACCATCAGCACCGCGCCTATCAGACCAGCCGTGGAACTTCTCGATGATCCATGCAGCCGCGCCCACGGGGCTGTCCATCATGCCGTAGGAAAGCGTTTGCGGCTTTGTCATCTGCAGGCGGAGATAGGCGCTTTCAAGCTCGACGACCATGGCGGCGCCCGCTGCCCACTGCTTTTCCGCATCCGTCTCCGGCAGCACGGAGGGTCTCACACCCCACATATTCAGATGCACGGCCTTGCAGCCGCCGCCCTTTGCAGGCGAGTGGTTATAGGCAAGCCAGCCCGAGACGACCGAGCCCCAGTCACCGCCCTGCGCGATATAGGTGTCGTAGCCCAGCACCTCGCGCATCAGCCGGTCCCAGAGCGCGGCGGTGGCTTTTGGGCCAAGCGGCGTTTTCGGCTTGCCGGAGAAGGCATAGCCCGGCAGCGACGGGATCACGACGTTCACGCCATCTTCCACATTGCCGCCAAACTTCTCGGGATGAGCGAGGCGGTCGATCACGTCATAGAACTCGAAGACCGAGCCCGGCCAGCCATGCGTAAGAATCAGGTTCTCCGGCTTCGTGCCCGAGCCCTTCACATGGATGAAGTGGATTTTCAGCCCGTCCAGCTCGGCATGAAATTGCGGAAAGGCGTTCAGCTTCTTCTCAGCAGCCCGCCAGTCGAACTTTTCCACCCAATAGGCGCAAAGCTCTTTCATGTAGTCCATGTCTGCGCCATAGGCCCAACGATTGCCGCCCGGCGCGATCTCCGGCATGTCGTGCCATTCATAGGCGCGCACCTTGGCAAGAATCGCGTCAAGCTTTCCCTGCGGAACAGCGATGGTGAAGGGGGTGGGCGTCGTTGCGGTCATGGGGCGTTGCTCCATTTCGGGTTTCTTGATTGCGGTGATTATGACAGGCGGGAGAGGGGACGGGCCAGCTTCGATTGCAGCGCCATCCAAGCGCCTTTAGAGTTGCCGCACAAAAATGACATATCGGAGGGAAGAGGGAATGTCCGAAGCAAGGGTAGCGAATGACGGTGTGCCCGCCATGCTGTAGCCCGGATACAGGCGCTATGCTCTGGCGGTTCTGGTTCTTGGCTATACATCAAGCCATGTGGACCGGAACATCATGGGCATCCTGCTGGAGCCGGTCAAAGCAGACCTCATGCTGTCGGATACACAGCTTGGTTTTCTTTCCGGGATCGCCTTTGCGATTTTCTACGCAACCCTCGGCATCCCCATCGCCCTGATTGCGGATCGTGGCAACCGGCGCAACATCATTGCCTGGGCCATTGCCATCTGGAGCGGCATGACGGCGCTCTGCGGAATGGCGCAAAACTTCTGGCAGCTTGCGGCGGCGCGTGTCGGCGTCGGCATTGGTGAGGCCGGATCAAGCCCGCCCTCGCATTCCATGATTGCCGACATGTATCCGCCAAATGAGCGCGCAAGCGCGATGGCGATCTATTCGCTCGGTGTCTATTTCGGTGTGATGATCGGCTTTCTTGTCGGCGGCTGGGTCGCGGTCTGGTATGGCTGGCGCGCGGCCTTCTTCGTTGTCGGTCTGCCCGGCCTCATCCTCGCGCTTCTCGTTCGCTTCACGCTGAAAGAACCTCCGCGCGGTGGCGCGGATGGCATGGCGCCCGAGCAGCCTTCTGCGCCGCTCACGGTGGGAACCGGCATTACCATTGTGAAGGAAGGCTTCCGCCATCTCTGGAAGACGGCGGCCGCGCGCCATGTGGTGCTCGGCGTGACGATCACCTCATTCGTCGGCTATGGCGGCGTGATGTGGGGTCCGGCCTTCCTCATCCGCACACATGGCATGTCGATCGGTGAAGTCTCGACCTATCTCGCGCTGATGGCGGGTATTGTGGGCGGCATCGGCGCCTATTTCGGCGGGCGCCTCACCGACCGTCTCGCGGCGAAAGATCCGCGCTGGAACACATGGGTTGTCGCCTGGGCGAAGATCATTGTGGTGCCTTTCATCATCGCCTTCTATCTGATGGATAACTGGCCCGCCTTCCATATTGGCAGCTATGCCGTTTCGATCCTCTGGGTGATCTATGTGCCGATCGCCTTTCTCGGTGCCTTCTATCTCGGCCCCTCCTTTGCGATGATCCAGACGCTGACACCGCCCGCAAAGCGCGCGCTCGCCTCCGCGGTGATGCTGTTCATCATCAACATCATCGGCCTGGGCTTCGGACCGCAATTTGTGGGCATCCTGTCGGATTTCTTCAATCACTCGATGGGGCTTGGCAACCAGTCGCTGCGCTGGGCGCTGTTCGGCACGGCGATGTTCAACATCTGGGCTGCGACCCATTACTTCCTTGCGGGCCATCATCTGAAGAAGTCGCTCGCTCCCGGCCATCGCGCCTGATCGGGCACTGCCAAGAAAAGAAGAGCCGCGCTTTCGGGCGCGGCTCTTTTTGTTTGTGATGTTCCGGACGGCGGTGGCTGATCAGATTGCGCCGTGGCAGTGCTTGAACTTCTTGCCGGAACCGCAGGGGCAGGGCGCGTTACGCGAGATCTTGCCCCATGTGCGCGGATCGTTCGGATCGACGGCCACGCCCGGATCATTGCGCACGGTGCCTTGCGGGCGGCCCGTATCTGTCAGCTCATCCTCACCCGTCACAGGATCGACGTGATGGGCGTGCATTTCGGGCAGCGGCTCATCCTCGATCTTCGGCGCCTGTTCGCGCGTCACAAATTGCGCGACGGAGAGCTGGCGCGTCACATCTTCGCGCAGGCGCGAGAGCAGGCTTTCAAAAAGCTCGAAGGCTTCGGATTTATATTCATTCAGCGGATCGCGCTGCGCATAGCCGCGCAGGCCGACGGCCTGACGTAGATGATCGAGCATCAGAAGATGATCGCGCCAATGATGGTCGAGCGTCTGAAGCAGCACAGCCTTTTCAACCTGCCGCATGAGTTCAGGGCCGACCTGCGCCGCCTTCGCCGCCATGTAACGGTCTGAAGCGGACTGGATGCGTTCGCGGATTTCTTCATCCGCAATGCCTTCTTCCTGACCCCATTCCACCACAGGCAGATCAAGGTCGAGCGTCTTTTTCACTTCTTCCTGAAGGCCGACGAGATCCCACTGCTCGGCATAGGCCTTCGCGGGGACGTGTTCGGCCACCATGTCGTCAATCACCTGACGGCGCATATCCGTCACCGTGTCCGACACATCCTCGGCGCGCATGAGTTCGATGCGCTGCTCGAAGATCGCGCGGCGCTGGTCGTTCATCACATTGTCGAACTTCAGCAGGTTCTTGCGGATGTCGTAGTTCCGCGCTTCGACCTTCTGCTGTGCCTTTTCAAGCGCGCGGTTGATCCAGGGATGGACAATCGCCTCACCTTCCTTGAGGCCGAGCTTCTGCAGCATGCCGTCCATGCGGTCGGTGCCGAAGATGCGCATCAGGTCGTCTTCAAGCGAGAGATAGAATTTCGAACGGCCGGGATCGCCCTGACGGCCCGAACGGCCGCGAAGCTGGTTGTCGATGCGGCGGCTTTCATGCCGCTCCGTGCCGATGACATAGAGGCCGCCTGCGGCAAGCGCCTGTTGCTTCTTCGCTTCAATATCGGCTTTCACTTCCGCAATCTTGCGGGCGCGCGCTTCTTCATCCTCGATGTCAGCCGTTTCATCGGCGATCCGCATTTCGAGATTGCCGCCAAGCTGAATGTCGGTGCCGCGACCCGCCATGTTGGTGGCGATGGTGACGGAGCCGGGCACACCGGCCTGCGCAACGATATGGGCTTCCTGCTCGTGAGAGCGGGCGTTCAGCACCTTGTGCTTTATTTTCTTCTTTTTCAGAAGTTCGGAAAGCGTTTCCGATTTTTCGATGGAGGTCGTGCCGACGAGAACGGGCTGGCCACGCGCGGCGCATTCCTCAATTTCCGCGATCATCGCCTGATATTTGTCTTTTGTGGTGCGATAGACCTCATCATCCTCGTCGATACGCGCGACCGGCTTGTTGGTCGGCACTTCGACGACCTGAAGGCCGTAAATATCCGCGAACTCGGTTTCTTCCGTCATCGCCGTGCCGGTCATGCCGGACAGCTTGTCATACATGCGGAAATAGTTCTGGAAGGTGATGGAAGCGAGCGTCTGGTTTTCCGGCTGGATGGTGACGCGTTCCTTCGCCTCAAGCGCCTGATGCAGCCCGTCGGAGAAGCGGCGGCCTTCCATCATGCGGCCGGTGAACTCGTCGATGATAACAACCTTGCCGGCCTTGACGATGTAGTCCTTGTCCTTCTGGAAGAGCTTGTGGGCGCGCAGAGCGTTGTTCACATGGTGAACAATCGAGATGTTCTCGATGTCATAGAGGTTGCCCTCCGTGAGAATGCCATGCTCGCGCAGCACCTGTTCGATGCGCTCATTGCCGTCTTCGGTGAGGTTGACGGTGCGCTGCTTCTCATCCAGCTCGTAATCTTCTTCGCTGATAAGCGGAATGACTTCATCAATGGAGAGATAAAGGTCCGACTTGTCGTCCAGCGGGCCGGAGATGATGAGCGGCGTGCGCGCCTCGTCGATCAGGATGGAATCGACTTCGTCCACGATGGCAAAGCCATGACCGCGCTGCACCATGGAGGTGAGCTGGTACTTCATGTTGTCGCGGAGATAGTCGAAGCCAAGCTCGTTATTGGTCGCGTAGGTGATGTCCGCCGCATAGGCCTGACGGCGCTGATCGTCATTGAGGCCGTGGAGGATGACGCCCACTTCAAGGCCGAGGAAGCGATGGACCTGGCCCATCCACTCCGCGTCGCGCTTGGCGAGGTAGTCGTTGACCGTCACAACATGGACGCCCTTGCCCGGCAGAGCGTTCAGATAGGCGGCCAGTGTGGAAACGAGTGTCTTGCCTTCGCCGGTCTTCATTTCGGCGATATTGCCGTCATGAAGCACCATGCCGCCGATCAATTGCACATCATAATGGCGCTGGCCGAGGGTACGCTTCGCGGCCTCGCGGACGGTTGCAAAGGCTTCAGGGAGAATTTCATCAAGCGTCGCGCCATCGGCGAGCCGGGCGCGGAATTCGAATGTCTTGGCCTTGAGAGCTTCGTCGCTCAGGGCTGCTACTTCCGGTTCGAGCGCATTGATCGCTGCGACACGGGCCTTGTAAGCCTTGATCTTCCGGTCATTTGCGGAGCCGAAAAGACGTTTGGCGAGCGCGCCAAAGCTTGCCATCAGGTAATTTTCCTCTTGCGGTGCGTCTCCGATGTAAGGTGGCGGTGGGGCCTTGTCAATCGAACGCGCTGGCGGCTTCCGGGGGGCCGGGACCGCTGACGGCGCTTGTATGGCTTGCGTCGTAACGCCATTATGGCGCGCCGAAATTCCGCCATATCCCCGGGTTTGTCTCCGGTACATTAACAATGAGGGCCATAAGGGGAAAAAGACCCCGGCACCGCCTGCGGCCCGACGCATTCCGGCGTTCCCGCCGCGATACCCTCAGGAAGGATCGTTCATGCCTGTTCTGCCCCGTCTTTTCGCTGCCCTGCTCGTTGCCCTGCCGCTCGGCGCGGGGGCCGGGCTTTCGGGCGCCCTCGCCCAGGAGGAAGGGGCGGATGAGGTCATTGCCACGGTTAACGGCACGCCGATTCGCTATTCCGATATTGCCATGGCGGATGAGGAAATGGGGGGCGCGCTCGCCCGGTTCGAGCCGGAGGTCCAGTTCCAGTATCTCCTTGGCATGTTGATTGACCGCCGCGTGGTGGCGCTGGAGGCGAAGGCAAAGCATGTGGATGATGACCCGGCGGTAAAGCGGCGTCAGGACTATTTCAACGAAAAGGCGCTGCGCGACGTCTATTGGGTCCAGCTCATGCAGGACAAGGTGTCGGAAGAGGCGATCCGCGCCTATTACAAGAAGAATGTGGCGGACGCGCCTGCCGAGAAGGAAGCCCATGCGCGCCACATCCTTGTGGAGACAAAGGCGCAGGCCGAAAAGATTGCGGGCGAGATCAAGGGCGGCAAAAGCTTTGATGAGGCGGCCCGCGAATATTCGCGCGATGGCAGCGGCGCGGACGGGGGCGATCTCGGCTGGTTCCGGCGTGCGGAAATGGTGGAGCCTTTCGCAGATGCCGTTTTCTCGATGGAGCCAGGCTCGGTTTCCGGTGCCGTCCAGACGCCCTTTGGCTGGCATGTGATCGAACTCATTTCCTTCCGCGACATGCCCAAGCCCTCGCTTGATGAAGCGCGTGACGACATCGTCCGCCAAATCGCGCAGGAAGAGGGGCAGAAGCTCATGGAAGGTTTGCGCGAGAAGACAAAGATCGAGATTATCGGCCTCGATCAGGCTGCACCTTCGGGCGGACGTCCGCAGATCGTGCCGCAGGGCGAGTGACGAGACTTTTTGCAGTCGGAGCGGCGGATGACGGTGAAGAAAAGCGCCAAGGCTTTGGTGAAACCGAAGCGCAAGGTGAGCGGCAAGGCAAAGGCGAAAGCAAAGCCCCATAGCAAGGCGAAGCTGACACGGGCACAGCGCAAGACGGCGAAGCCTGCGGCGGCTGCAAAGGCAGCGAAACCGGCTGCCAAGCCCGCAAAGAAGTCTGCTGCAAAAAAGAAGAAGGCGGGGCCGAAAGTCTCGCCGCTTGCGCCGAAGAGCTATGCGAAGCTGCCGCCTATCGGGGGCGTGGTGCTGGGCACGGTTGCGGCGGGCATCAAATATAAGGGCCGCACCGACCTTCTCGTCGCGAAGATGGCGCCGGGGACGCAGGCCGCGGGCGTGTTCACCACATCCAAGACTGCTTCCGCACCGGTCGAATGGTGCCGCACCAATCTCGCCGAGGGTGGCGAGGGGCGGATGCTTGTCGTCAATTCCGGCAACTCGAATGCCTTCACCGGCAAGGCAGGCGTGGCGACTGTCAAGGCGACGGCCGCTGCTGCAGCGCAGGCGGGCGATTGCCGCCAGAAGGATGTTTTCATTGCCTCGACCGGCGTGATCGGTCAGCCGATGGACCCCGCGCCGCTTGTCGCAGGCATCAGCGCGGCGCTCGCAGACGCATCTGATGACAAATGGGATGACGCCGCCCGCGCCATCATGACGACTGACACCTATCCGAAACTCGCCACGCGCCGGGTGAAGGTGGGCAATGCGGAAGTCACCATCAATGGCATCGCAAAAGGCTCGGGCATGATCGCGCCGGACCTTGCGACCATGCTCGTCTTTATTTTTACGGATGCCGCCATCCCGGCGAAGATCCTCCAGACCCTGCTGCTTCTCGGTGTCCGCGACAGTTTCAACGCCATCACCGTTGATAGTGACACCTCGACCTCGGACACGGTGCTCGTCTTTGCGACGGGTGCTGCCATGAAGGATGAAGCGCCCGTTACGCGGGCGGGAGATCCGCGACTCCGTGATTTCCGCGCGGCCCTTGATGACATCATGCTCGACCTCGCCCATCAGGTTGTGAAGGATGGCGAGGGTGCAACGAAGTTCATCCGCATTTCCGTATCGGGCGCGCAGAGCCATCAGGCGGCACGCCGCATCGGCATGGCGATTGCCAATTCGCCGCTGGTGAAGACAGCGATTGCGGGTGAGGACGCAAATTGGGGTCGCGTTGTCATGGCGGTCGGCAAGTCGGGTGAGGCGGCAGATCGCGACAAGCTTGCCATCCGCATTGGCGGCATCGATGTGGCGAAGAACGGTATGGCTGTTCCCGGCTATGACGAAACGCCGGTCGCGCGCCATATGAAAGGCAGCGATATCGACATCGAGGTTGATGTCGGTGTCGGCAAGTCGCAGGCGACGGTCTGGACTTGCGATCTCACCTACGACTACATCCGCATCAATGCGGATTACCGCAGCTGAGGCTGTTGGCGCTTTCTTAACCAAGAGCGCATGAGCGGGCCGGTCGGTCCGCAGCGGGATGAATTTCTGGCAAATCTGACAGAAATCGTTAACGGAAAGGCGCGATTATGGGTGATGAGCGCGAAAGCATCACGGGTGAGCCGAAGAGGCTGCTGCTCGTTGCGGCCTGCGCGCTTGTTGATACTGACGGGCGGGTGCTGATTGCCCGCCGTCCCGAAGGCAAGCCGCTGGCGGGCCTGTGGGAGTTTCCCGGCGGCAAGGTCGAAGATGGCGAAGTACCCGAAGCGTGCCTGATCCGCGAGCTGAAAGAGGAACTCGGCATCAATGTCGCGAAGGCGTGTCTTGCGCCTCTCACCTTCGCGAGCCATGAGTATGAGAGCTTTCATCTGCTGATGCCGCTTTATGTCTGCCGGCGTTGGGA
>NZ_JBATWS010000424.1:0-3995 GCF_049672805.1 Parvibaculum sp. | reverse complement strand
GGTAAACATCTTGCCCGGCGAGGGAAAGGCCGCAGCGCGCTTCGAGCACCGCCAGCACCATGGAAAGCCGCCCGCTATCCCAGCCCACAACCGCCCGGCGCGGTGTGCCGAGCGAGCTTTGTGCGGTCAGCGCCTGTATTTCGACAAGAACGGGCCGCGTCCCCTCAATGCCCGCAAAGACGGCCGAGCCGCTGGTGCCGCCATCGCGCTCGCCAAGAAAGAGGGCAGAGGGGTTCGGCACTTCCGCGAGCCCCTTTTCGCCCATTTCAAAGACGCCGATCTCATTGGCAGGTCCGAAGCGGTTTTTCACCGCCCGGAGAATGCGGAACTGGTGCCCCCGTTCGCCCTCGAAATAGATCACCGCATCGACCATATGCTCTACCACGCGAGGGCCGGCGATCTGGCCTTCCTTCGTCACATGGCCGACCAGAATGATGGCTGTGTTGTTCTTCTTGGCAAAGCGCACCAGCTCCTGCGCCGATGCGCGCACCTGCGCCACCGTGCCGGGCGCGCTGTCCAGCGTGTCGGACCACATGGTCTGGATCGAGTCGATCACCACCGCATCGGGTGCCTTCCCGCTATCAAGCGTGCCGATAATGTCTTTGAGGTTCGTCTCCGCGCCAAGCTGCACAGGCGCATCGGCGAGGCCGAGCCTGCGCGCCCGCATCCGCACCTGCGCAATGGCTTCTTCGCCGGAGATATAGACGACGGAATGGCCGCGCGATGAAAGTGCCGCCATCACCTGAAGCAGAAGCGTCGATTTGCCGATACCGGGGTCACCGCCAATGAGCAGGGCTGAACCCGGCACAAGCCCGCCGCCCGTTACCCGGTCAAACTCGCCAAGGCCGGTGACATGGCGCGGCGGCTCCGCGCTTTCGCCGCTCATCGCGACGAGCTGGATCTGGCGGCCCTTGCCCTTGAGTGCCTTGGCGGCAGGACCGGCGCCCACGCCCCCGCTCGCACCCGCTTCCTCGACAATGGTGTTCCACTCACCGCAGCTCTCGCAGCGTCCCGCCCAGCGGGCAGTGGCCGCGCCACAGGACTGGCAGACATATGAGCGGGTAGGGCGGGCCATGGGACCGGGCGTTTCTCTTTATCTGTGGAGCCGTGCCGATAGTGCTAGGGCTTCAGCACTTCCATCCGGATCGGGCCTTCGGCGCGGCCATGGATGAACTGATCGACGAATTCGTTGCCGCTATTGTCCACTTCCTCGCGCGTGCCGGACCAGATGATCTTGCCCTTGTAGATCATCGCTACGCGATCCCCGATCTTGCGCACACTCGCCATGTCATGCGTGATCGAAAGTGTCGTCGCGCCGAGATCCTTCACGCTGTTCACAATGAGATTATTGATGACGTCAGCCGTGATCGGATCAAGGCCCGTGGTCGGCTCGTCGAAGAAGATGATCTCGGGTTCCGTTGCAATGGCGCGAGCAAGGCCCACGCGCTTCTGCATGCCGCCGGAAAGTTCTGCGGGATAAAGATCACCCACTTCCGCGCTCAGTCCCACCTTGGCGAGCGTTGCAATGGCGATGTCCTTCGCCTGTTTGCGCTTCATCTTGCGGCCCTGAATAAGACCGAAGGCCACATTCTCCCAGACGGGCAGGCTGTCAAACAGCGCAGCGCCCTGAAAGAGCATGCCGAACTTGCGCAGCACCTGTTCACGCTCACCGGCATCCATCTTCAGGACGTTTTTTCCGTCCACAAAAATCTCGCCGCTATCGGGACGGATGATGCCGAGCACGCATTTGATCATCACCGACTTGCCGGTACCCGACCCGCCGATCACAACGAGCGACTCGCCTTTCGGCACGGTGAGGTTGATGCCGTCCAGCACAACTTTCTTGCCGAAGCGCTTATAGACATTCCTGAGTTCGATCTTCGCCTCGCTCATGACACGTCCCTCAATTCGCAAACAGAAGCGACGTCATCACATAGTTCGCCGCGAGGATCAGGATGGATGCCGTCACCACGGCGTTCGTCGTCGCGCGGCCAACGCCCTGCGCGCCGCCCTTCGAGTTGAAGCCGTGGAAGCAACCCATGATCGCAATGATGAAGCCGAACACGCCTGCCTTGATGAGACCGGAAACGACATCATCATATTTCAGGAAGTCGACCGTGTTCTTGATATAGACGCCGGCGTTGAAATCGAGCGTCTGTGTGCCAACGACAAAACCGCCCATGACGCCGATGATGTCGGCAACGAAGACGAGGGCAGGCAGCGTCACCACAGCCGCCACTACGCGCGGCACCACAAGGTACTTGTAAGGGTTGGTAGAAAGCGTCGTCAGCGCGTCGATCTGCTCGGTCACGCGCATTGTTCCAAGCTCGGCTGCAATCGCCGCCGAAACACGCCCCGCTACCATCAGGCCGCCGAGCACCGGGCCAAGCTCGCGCGTAATGCCGAGCGCAACGATGGTTGCGACAATCGACTCCGAGTTGAAGCTGTTGCCGCCATAATAGATCTGCAACGCCAGCGCGCCGCCCGTGAAGAAGGCCGTCAGCGCCACAACCGGCAGCGAGAAATAGCCGATGCGAAGCATCTGCTGCGCGATCAGCCGCCAGAAGAAGGGCGGGCGCACTATGTGCGTGATAGCGTTCCACACAAAGCGTGAGAGAGCGCCGATCTCGGCAAGGGTGGAAAGCACCACCCGCCCGATGATTGCGAATACGTTCACGCCTTCCCCCTGCCTGTCGCGCCGTCTGTTCCGTTCGAGCTTTTATATCGCCGCATATATCTCGTACCCAAAGCCGTCAGTATCTCATAGCCGATCGTACCTGCCCGAAGCCCCACATCATCCACGCTGATATGCGAGCCGATCAGTTCCGCCATATCACCACGCTTCACTGTGCCTTCTGGCAGGTGGGTGATGTCCACACTCGTCATATCCATCGAGATGCGGCCCGCAACCGGCGCGATCTCCCCGCCAATGTAAACGCGTCCGCCTGATTCGCCCCCCATTCCCTCTGCTGGCGGGTGAGAAAGCGAGCGGAGATAGCCATCTGCATAGCCCATCGCCAGAACAGCAATGCGGGCAGGACTGTCTGTTTTCCAACTTGCGGCATAGCCTACACCCTCACCGGGCGCCACATTCCGCACCGAGAGAACCCGCGCATGGGCACTCACCACGGGGTGAAAGGGGTTTGGCTTCTGCGCAAAGGGGGTGCCGCCATAAAGGCCGATACCGGGCCTCACCAGGTCGAAATGAAAATCGGGGCCGAGAAAGATGCCGCCCGTATTGGCAAGGCTCGCGCGTGCCTTCGGAAAGCGCGAACGGAGTTTCTCGATTACCGCGCGGAAGCGGGAAAGCTGCTCTCTGTTCTGCGGATGGTTCCCGTCATCCGCACAAGCGAGATGGCTTATGATGATCGAGACTTCCAAGCCCGCCGTCAGCGAGGGATCACCAGCGATCTGTGCCGCATCTTCGACGCTCATGCCAAGCCGATTCATGCCTGTGTCGAAATGGAGAGCGGCAGGAAGGGGGGCGCCCGCCGCACGCCATTCGGCAAGCTCGCCCCTTGAGTTGAGAACCGGGCGCAGGCGTGCCTCCGCATAAAGCGTGGCGGCACCGGGAAAGAGCCCGTCCAGAATGTAGATATCCGCCTCCGGCAGAACGCCCCGAAGCGTCCGTCCTTCCAGTGGTGTGGCAACGAAAAAGATGCGGCAACCCTCGGCCGCCAGTCGCCGCGCCACCGGCTCGATACCGAGCCCGTAGGCATCAGCCTTCACGACAGCGGCAACTTCCGTGTTGCCTGCTTCGTGGCGCAGCAAAGCGTAATTTGCCGCCAGAGCGTCGAGATCGACAGTCAGCACCGCGCTCGCAACACCGTTCTCCGGCGCCGCGCTTCCGTCTCTCTCGCTTATCAGATTTGCATCAGGCAGGGCTCGCCCCTCTTCAAAAGGCCCGCTGGTCCAGCGTCCCCTGATCATAGCGTATCGCAAGGGAAGCGGAAGTTGCTGCAGATCTAAAAGGTTAATGGGGCGGATTTATGGGC
>NZ_JBATWS010000423.1:0-3081 GCF_049672805.1 Parvibaculum sp. | reverse complement strand
GCGGCGAGACGCTGATGGAAGTGCTGCAAAAGGCAGGCGTTGACCGGATCGACGCCTATCACGCCGTTGCCGCGATGACGCCGCATTACAGCCCGCGCAAGCTGCGCGCAGGCCAGGAAATCGCTCTCACCTTCCTCGAACAGCCCGACGCCATGGCTGAAGGCGAAAGCGGAACACCGGCGAAGTTTCTGACCGCCCTCTCGCTCGAGCCTGACCTCGAACGCGTCATCGCCGTCACGCGCAATGGCGACGGCTCCTTCAGCAGCGAAGAAGTGGTGCGCGAATTCACGGACGGCTATGCGCGCGCCGCGGGCACCATCAACAGCTCGCTTTTCCTTGATGGCGATCGCGCAGGCGTACCGGCCAAGATCATCGCCGAGATGATCCGCATGTATTCCTACAGCGTGGACTTCCAGCGTGAAATCCAGCCCGGCGACAAATTCGAAGTCTATTTCACTCGCAAGCTTGATGAACAAGACCGTCCCGTGAAGGAAGGCGATGTTCTCTATGCGTCGCTCACCGTCGGTGGCAAGACCCACAAGCTCTGGCGCTTCGACCCGGGCAATGGCGAGTGGGACTACTTCGATGAAAACGGCCAGAGCATGAAAAAGTTCCTGATGAAGACGCCGATTGATGGCGCGCGTCTCTCATCGGGCTTTGGCATGCGCAAGCATCCAGTGCTTGGCTATTCTAAGCTCCATTCCGGCGTGGACTTCGCCGCACCGCGCGGCACGCCAATCTATGCAGCCGGCGACGGCACGGTAACGCGCGCCAATTATTTCGGCAGCTACGGCAACTATGTGTCGATCCGCCATGCCAATGGCTACATCACCGCCTATGCGCATATGAACGGCTTTGCGCGCGGCATCAAGGCGGGCACGCGCGTGCGGCAGGGTCAGGTGATCGGCTATGTCGGCACGACAGGGCGCTCCACCGGCCCGCATCTTCACTACGAAGTCCATGTGAACGGCAAGAAGATGAACCCGCTCGCGCTGAAAGTGCCGACCGGCCGCAAGCTCGAAGGTAAGGAACTCGCCGCCTTCAAGGCACAGCGCGAAACCGTTGCAACGCAAATGGCAGAAGCGCCCGTCGCAACCAAAGTCGCGCAGGCCACAACAGGCAGCGGCACGAACTGACCATCACACATAGAAACAAAAAGGCCGCCCAACCGGGCGGCCTTTTCTTTTGCTTCCTGCGCTGATTGCACATCAATGCACGAGCGGGGGACGGTCTTCGTCGAGGCCGCCTTTCCCTGAGCCGAACAGATCATCATTCGCGCCGACCTCATGACCATTGATGAGAAGGCCACCCGCCCCCGCCGAGACATGCACTGTCTCGCCATCGGCAATCTCGCCCTTGAGCAGGAGTTCCGCGAGCGGATCTTGCACATTGCGCTGAATCACACGCTTCAGCGGACGCGCGCCATAGACCGGATCGTAACCCGCATCGGCAAGCCATGTGCGCGCCGCCTCATCCAGCACGATGTTGATCTGACGATCGGCGAGAAGCTTCTTCAACCGCTCCATCTGGATATCGACAATCGCATCCATCTGCGCCCTCGTGAGGCGATGGAAGAGCAGTATCTCGTCCAGACGGTTGAGGAACTCCGGCCGGAAGCGGGAACGCACCACATCCATGACCTGTTCGCGCACAAGGTTCACATCCTCGCCTTCCTTCTGCTCGGCGAGATATTCCGCGCCGAGATTGGAAGTCATGATGATGAGCACGTTCTTGAAATCGACCGTGCGGCCCTGCCCGTCTGTCAGGCGCCCGTCATCAAGCACCTGCAACAGCACGTTGAACACATCGGGATGCGCCTTCTCGATCTCGTCGAACAGCACGACCTGATAGGGCCGGCGGCGCACAGCTTCCGTCAGCGCACCGCCTTCCTCATAACCGACATAGCCGGGCGGCGCGCCAATGAGGCGAGCTACGGAATGCTTCTCCATATATTCCGACATGTCGAGGCGAACGATCGCCTGATCATCGTCAAAGAGGAAGGCAGCAAGCGCCTTGGTAAGCTCGGTCTTGCCGACGCCCGTGGGGCCGAGGAAGAGGAACGAACCGATCGGGCGATTGGGGTCCTGCAAGCCCGCCCGCGCGCGGCGCACCGCACGAGAGACGGCTGACACAGCTTCCGGCTGGCCGATAACACGCGCGCCAAGCGCCTTTTCCATGCCGATAAGCTTTTCGCGCTCGCCTTCCAGCATCTTGTCAACGGGAATGCCCGTCCAGCGGGAGACGACCTGCGCGATATGCTGCTCGGTCACGGCCTCTTCCAGCATCGCGCCCTGCTCCTCGCGCTTTTCGGTTTCCGCGAGCTTCTTTTCAAGCTCTGGAATGATGCCATAGGCAAGCTCCGAGGCACGCTCAAGCTGACCCGCACGCTGCGCGCGCACAAGTTCGCCGCGCGCATTGTCCAGCTCTTCCTTGAGCTTCTGTGCGCTTGCAAGCTTCGATTTCTCCGCCGCCCAGACAGCCGCGAGATCAGCCGACTTCTTTTCGAGATCGGCAAGCTCCACTTCGATCTTCGCAAGGCGCTCGCGCGAAGCCGCATCGCTTTCCTTTTTCAGCGCCTCCCGCTCGATCTTGAGCTGGATCACGCGGCGGTCGATCTCATCAAGCTCTTCGGGCTTCGAATCAACCTGCATCCGCAAGCGCGATGCCGCCTCATCCATGAGGTCGATTGCCTTGTCCGGCAGAAAGCGGTCCGCGATGTAGCGATCAGACAGCGTGGCAGAGGCAACAAGCGCCGCATCAGAGATGCGCACACCATGATGCAGCTCATATTTTTCCTTCAGCCCGCGCAGAATCGAGATCGTGTCCTCAACCGTTGGCTCTTCCACAAAGACCGGCTGGAAACGCCGCGCGAGCGCTGCGTCCTTCTCCACATACTTGCGATATTCATCGAGCGTCGTGGCACCCACGCAGTGCAGATCACCACGCGCAAGCGCGGGCTTCAGCAGGTTGGAGGCGTCCATCGCACCATCCGTCTTGCCAGCGCCGACAAGCTGATGCATTTCGTCGATGAAGATGATGATGCCGCCATCGGACGCCGCAATTTCCGAGAGAACCGCTTTC
>NZ_JBATWS010000422.1:0-10201 GCF_049672805.1 Parvibaculum sp. | reverse complement strand
CTTCCAGCGGGTGAGGCGAGCAGGATGAAGAAAGACGACCGTGCCCGCCGCCCCTTTCGCAACGCCCCAGCGCGCCGCCAATGTTTCGAGACGCGCTACGGGCGGCGGTGCGAAAGCCTCAATCTCGATGCCGCGCGGCACGGTGAAGATGCGTCCTTCGGACGGCGCGTGAACCTTGCGAATGTTTTCTGCGGTGTAGTCGGAATTGGCGATCACTGCATCGCCGCGCACCATCACCGAATTGTAGAAGACCTTGAGGCGCGGCTTTTCATGCACGCGGGAGTGATAGGTGGTGACAAAAGGCTTCTGCGCGCGCCGCGCCGCCGCGAGCGCGCTCCATGCAGGCGCGCGTGAGCGCGCGTGAACGAGATCAACGCCTTCCCGCGTAATGAGCCGCGCAAGCCGCTCCACATTCAATCCCATGATGACGGGGTTCTTGGAATGGGCGGCCATCTCGATATGTTCGGCACCGCAAGCCGCAAGCTCCGGCACCATGCGCCCGCCCCGGCTTGCCACGATGGCGCGGCCACCTGCCGCGACAATGGCAGCCGCTATATCAACCGTGGTGCGCTCCGCACCGCCTGTTTCGAGCGCGGGCACGATTTGCAGTATGGTCGGGCGCGGATTCAACTCTTCGAACGGATTGGCCAAAGGCGGGAATCCCTGTTGGATGATCGCCCCCAAGGAAGCGAAAGAGGCAAAAGACAATGACCGACACGACCTCACCTCGCAAGCTTGAGCGCCCGCCTTACGAGGGAAGCAGCGGCGAGACGCTTGCCTGTCTCGTCGAGGAACCCGCATCGCCGCGCCCGACGGGCCTTACCTGGCTTGGCGGTTTCAAGTCTGACATGACGGGCACCAAGGCGAGCGCCCTTGCGGATTGGGCGCGCGGGGCAGAGCGGCATTTTACACGCTTCGATTATTACGCGCATGGCGCATCGAGCGGGGATTTCCGCAAGGCGACAATCGGGCGGTGGCTTGATGATGCGCTGGCCGCGCTCGACACGCTGGCGAAAGGCCCGCAAGTGCTGATCGGCTCCAGCATGGGTGGCTGGATAGCACTACTCTGCGCGCTGGCGCGGCCTGAGCGCGTGAAAGGACTGGTACTTATCGCGCCCGCGCCGGACTTCACCGAAGAGCTGATGTGGAAAGGTTTCTCGCAGGAGATCCGCGACGCGCTCATGCGCGAGGGCCTTTATCGCGAGCCTTCCGACTATTCCGATGAGCCTTATGAAATCACCATGAAGCTCATCGAAGAGGGGCGGAACCATCTCATTCTCGACAAGCCGATCCCGCTTCACATGCCAATACGCATCCTTCAGGGCATGAAGGATGAAGATGTGCCCTGGCAACATGCGATGCGGCTTGTCGAGCAACTTGAAAGCAGCGATGTCATCATCACCCTGTCGAAATCAGGCGATCACCGGCTTTCGACGCCGGAAGACATTCAGCGCCTCATCGAGACGGTGGAAGGGTTGCTAGCCGACATCGAAAAACCATTATAGGCCGTTTTCCAGGAGCGCCTTCAGCCCTTCGCGATAGGTCGGATAGGCAAGCTCGACGCCGAGTTCTTCATGGATGCGACGGTTCGAAACGCGGCGCGAAGCCATGTAAAAACTCGCAGCCATCGGCGAGAGGTTTGCTTCCTCGAAGGCCACCTCGGGCGGCGGCTCCTTGCCGAGAAGCAGCGCCGCATAGGCGACGACATCGGGTGCGGGCGCTGCTTCGTCATCGCAGACATTATAGACGGCGCCGGGATTGGGCCGCGCGATGGATGCCTCCAGCACCGTCGCAATGTCTTCCACATGGATGCGTGAAAAAACCTGCCCTTCCTTCACGATGCGACGCGCGGTGCCCTCAAGCACGCTTTTGAGCTGGTTGCGGCCCGGCCCGTAAATCCCAGCAAGGCGGAAGATGTGGAGCGGCAACCCGCTCGCTCGCGCAAACGTCGTCCATGCCGCTTCAGCTGCGGCGCGGCGGTCGCTGCGGGCAACTGCCGGATCGAGCGGTGTGTCCTCGCTCACCCAGCCGCCTTTTCTGTCGCCGTAAACGCCGGTGGTGGAAAGATAGCCCGCCCATTCGATAGCGGGGACAAGTTTGCGCAAGATATCCTGATGCGCGGCGAGCACGGGATCACCTCCCTCGCCGGGCGGGGTCGAGATCAGAAGATGTGTCGTGCCCTTGAGCGCCTCTTCAGGCAATGGCTTGTCGCCAGCAAAGATGAATGCCTCTATCCCCGCCGCGCGGAGATCTGCCATCTTTTCCTCTGTCCGGCCGGTGCCTGCAACGCTGCCGCCCTGCGCTGCAAAGCGGCGGGCGAAGACGCGCGCGCTATAGCCGCACCCGAAACAGAAGAGCCGCTTGCCCGCTTTCATCTTGTTTCCTCTCTCTTCACGAGAACTGGCGCTTGCAAGAAGGAGCGCGCTGGACAACCCTGTCGCCCATGAAAAACATGATCTTGCCTTCGCTGGCGCTTGCCGCCCTTCTCTTTGCCCCCTGCGCGGCACTTGCGCAAGCTGAGGGGGAAGCCGGGTTGCCCGATTATGATGAGTGTCTTGAGCTTGTCGCGGAAGATGCGGCCCGCGCGCTCGCCATGGCGCAGACGATGAAGCTGCAACGGGGCGACGCAGAAGCAGGCGCGCTTCACTGCGAAGCGCTGGCGCTGATGGGGCTCAACCGGGCGGCCGAGGCAGGCAGCACCTTCTTCACGCTTGCCGAAAGGCTGACACGCGCGGATGACGCCATGCGCGCGGAAATCTATGCGCAGGCTGGTGATGCCTGGTCGATTGCCGGTTCGACGGACTCCGCCATCCGCGCCTATGACAATGCCATTGCGCGGATGCCCGATGAGGCGACCTATTACACGGGCCGCGCACGGGTGAAGGCGATTTCAGGAAACTGGGAAGGCGCGCGCAGCGATGCCGCCGAGGCGCTCGCCCGCAATCCTTTCTCCCCGGAGTCTCTGCTGCTCCGCTCGGCGGCAAACCGGGAGCTTGGCTATCCCCGCGCGGCGCTGGTCGATGCGAATACGGCAGTGAAGCTCAAGCCGCATGATCTCGATGCGCTGCTGGAGCGCGGCCTTGTGCATCACGCGCTGGGAGACCGGGCAAATGCGCTTGCCGACTGGCTTGCCGTCACGCGCTATGCGGAGGAAACGGGCCGGAGCGGGCACCCGGCAGCGCAGGCAGCGAGAGATTATCTCAGCGAATAGAACGCCACTCCTCGCGCACGGCTTCATCTTCTTCCACATGCAGGGCGGCATCGGCGCGGGCGCGCAGCGCTTCGCCTTCGCCGAGTTCGCCAAGCGCCCAGATGGCCATTGCCCGTACGAGCGGCGAGGCATCGTCGATCAGCTTCCATGCTTCTTCGGCAAGGGCAGGTTCGTGCGAATTGCCAATCGCGATCAGCACATTGCGCACGAAACGGTCGCGCCCCGTGCGCTTGACCGGGGAGCCGGAGAAGAAGGCGCGAAAGCCCGCATCATCAAGCCGCACCAGCTCCGCAAGCAATGGTGCCTCCAGTTCCTCTCGGGCATGAAAGGCGCTTTCGCGCGCGGCCTGCGCGAACTTGTTCCAGGGGCAGACGGCAAGACAATCATCGCAACCGTAAATCCGGTTGCCCATCGCCTTGCGAAACTCGCGCGGGATATGCCCTTTTTCCTCGATGGTGAGATAGGAGATGCAGCGCCGCGCATCGAGTTCGTAAGGCGCGGGGAACGCCTTTGTCGGGCAAGCATCAAGGCAGCGATGACACGCGCCGCAATGATCGTCATGCGGCGCATCGGGCGCAATGTCGAGCGTGGTGAAGATCGCACCGAGAAAGAACCAGGAACCAAGTTTTCGCGACACGAGATTTGTGTGCTTGCCCTGCCAGCCAAGCCCGGCCGCCTGCGCGAAGGGTTTTTCCATGACGGGCGCCGTATCGACAAAGACCTTCACTTCCGTCTTTTGCGTCTCTGCGAGCCAACGCGCCACCTGCTTCAGACGCTTCTTTACAAGGTCGTGATAATCGCGATTGCGCGCATAGACGGAAACAGCACCACGCTCGCGCCGGTCGATCAGATCAAGCGGGTCGCTTTCCGGGCCATAGGTCAGGGCGAGCATGATGACAGAGCGCGCTTCCGGCCAGAGCGTTTGCGGGTCGGCACGGCGCGCGGCTGTTTCTTCCATCCAGTCCATCGAGCCGTGACGGCCAAGGGCGAGCCAGCGGCCCAGTTTTTCGGGAAGATCGGGCCGGGCATCTGCACGCGCAAAGCCGATATCGTCGAAGCCTGCTTCCCTCGCGCGCGCCATCAGCGCCTTGCGCAACGCGGTCTGATCGTGTGCCGGATCAGAAGTCGAGATTGGCATAGAGCTTGGGCGGCGGCATGCCCGGCAGGTGATCGGCGAGAAGGCCGCGGAAGGAAGGACGCGACTTTATCTTCGCGTACCAGTCCTTTGCGCCCTGATACTGGTTCCACGGCACATCCCCCACATAGTCGAGGCAGGAAATATGCGCAGCAGCCGTTATATCGGCGAGCGTCAGCGCGTCACCGGCGAGCCAGTTCCGCTCCTCCATCAGGTAACAGATGTAATCAAGGTGATAGCGCAGATTGTGGAGCGCGACGCGCACGACGCTCATCTCCGGCGCACCGCCCCCTTCATGCGCCCCGAGAAAACGGCGCATCACCTTTTCAAAGATAAGCCCGCCTGAAACTTCCGCCTCGAATTTGCGGTCGAACCAGTCCACAAGGCGGCGTACTTCTGCGCGGGCGCGTGGATCTTCCGGCAGGAGCTTCACCTCTGGTGAGATTTCTTCGAGATATTCGGTAATGGCAGTCGCACCTGAAAGCGGCTCACCATCTTCTTCCACGAGTACGGGCACTTCACCTGCCGGGTTCATCATCAAAAACTCGCGGCGGCGTTCCCAGTCCCGCTCCTCCACGAGTTCGAACTCGATATTCTTTTCCGCGAGCACGAGGCGCACCTTGCGGCAGGCGGGCGAGATCGGCAGATGATAAAGCTGGCGCATGTTTTCGCGTTCTACTTCCCTGTGCTCTGCGCCATCGTTCCGGCAGCAAGCTCTTCGATGATCGGACAGTCGGGGCGGTCATCGCCGTGGCATTTGCGGGTGAGCAATGCCAGCGTTTCGCGCATCGCCATCAGACCACTGATCTTTTCATCAATCTCGGCCATATGGTTTTCTGCTATCGCCTTCACATCCGCGCTTGAGCGGGCACGATCCCGATAGAGCATGAGGAGATCACGACATTGTGCAACGGTGAAGCCAAGCGACCGGGCACGCGCGATGAAGCGCAGCGTATGCACATCTTCCGGCGAATAGAAGCGATAGCCATTGGCATTGCGCTCCGCACTTTCGATCAGCGCGATGTCCTCATAGTAGCGAATGGTCTTTGCGGGAACGCCGGAACGCGCGGCCGCTTCTCCAATATTCATGGGCGATGCCCTCAGTTCGCGTTGGCGCGCTCGAACTGGCCGGCCTTGCGGAACCGGTAGAGATAGGTCGGCAATACAAGTGCGAGCGTGGTCGGCGTGATGCCCAGCCCTTCAAGCGTGCGGTCCTCTGCGGCTGCTTCCTCGCTGACCACGTTGTCCTGACCGAGGAGGCGCACCTGATCGGGCGTGAGCGGCGGGTTCGGTAGGAATTGCGTCACACAGGAAACAAGTGTCGCAAGGAAGGTCGGAACAGGCAGAAGCGTGCGCTTGCGCAGTGTTGCGCGGAGCATCTCTTCCATCAGACCACGGAAGGTGTGCTTTTCGGGGCCGCCGAATTCATAGACCTTGCCGCCCTCACCGCTTTCGATGATGCAGGCGATACCTTCCGCCAAATCCTTCACATAGACGGGCTGGAAAAGCGCATTGCCGCCGATCACCGGAAGCACGGGCGTGAGCCGCGCAAGAGCGGCGAAGAGGTTGAAGAAATTGTCTTCCGGGCCGAACACGATGGAAGGCCGCACGATATTGGCCTGAGGCAGCACTTCGCGCACCGCCTTTTCGCCCGCGGCCTTGCTGCGCGCATAGGCGGATTTGCTGTTTTCGTCCGCGCCAAGGGCGGAGACATGAAGGAAAGAGACGACGCCTGCATCCCGCGCGGCGCGGGCAACGCGGGCAGCGCCTTCATCCTGCACGGCCTTGAATGTCTGGCGGCCGCTCTCATGCAGGATACCGACAAGGTTCACCACCGCATCCGCACCGGCAACCGCCGCGCGAACCGACGCGTCATCGCGGATATTGGCCTGAACGGGCTCCACCTGACCGACAACACCCATGGGGCGGAGGAAGAGCGCATCATTCGGACGGCGCACGGCAACCCGCACTCGGTAGCCCCGGCGGGCGAGCGCATGAACAATATGACGCCCCAAAAAGCCCGATCCGCCGAAAACAGTCACCAGGCTGCCTCTGGCAAGGCGGCCCGCTGCCTTGTTCCGGTCTGCATTGTCGTGCTGGCCTGCGCCTTCGCCGCTCATCTGGTCTTGCCTTTCCCTTGAAACCCGGCCCCGAACTCGGCGCCTTGCGCGCCTGGGCCACATCTCTGACTGCCCCCTTGATAGCCTATGCTGGCGGCGGGGCAAAGTGCGCTCGAAAGGCAGAAAGCGGAAGATCGTCCCGTCTTTCTCGCGCCAGTCCATTGACAATAAGGCGGCCCCTATTTAAGCAACGCCTCACGTGCCCAGGTGGCGGAATTGGTAGACGCACCAGCTTCAGGTGCTGGCGCTCGCAAGGGCGTGGAAGTTCGAGTCTTCTCCTGGGCACCATTCCTTTCTTCCCCCTCTCTCTGCGGGGCCAAAGCGGAGCCGGTAAATGGCCGTCACGCTGCACAGGGGCGACCTGCCCGATGGTATCGATTTCGGCGCGAGCGTCGCGATCGATACCGAAACGATGGGGCTGAACCCCGAGCGGGACCAGCTTTGCGTGGTGCAGCTTTCGGCAGGGGACGGCAACGCCCATATCGTTCAGCTCGACCGATCGACCTATCATGCGCCGAACCTTCGCACGCTGTTGGGTAATCCCGATGTCCTGAAGATTTTCCATTTCGCGCGGTTCGACCTGGCGATGATCCAGCGCTATCTCGGCGTTGTGACCACGCCCGTCTATTGCACCAAGATCGCCTCCAAGCTCGTCCGCACCTATACGGACCGACACGGGCTGAAAGATCTCGCGCGCGAACTCGTCAATGTTGACATGTCGAAGCAGCAGCAAAGCTCTGACTGGGGTGCGCGCGAGCTTACCGAGGCGCAGCTTGCCTATGCCGCATCTGATGTGCTGCATCTCCACGAGATCAAGGCGGTGCTTGACGACATGCTGGCCCGTGAAGGGCGGACGGAGCTTGCGAAAGCCTGTTTTGCCTTCCTGCCCGTGCGCGCCGCGCTCGATCTCGCGGGCTGGCCGGAGCAGGATATTTTCGCGCATTGAGTGAGGCGAAAGCGCCCGGCCTGCCTTTGCGGGCGTCCGGCCTTTCGTTGACGCATTATGGAGCTTCCGCGCATACTGACGCATGAGCGGGGGGCATGCGCCGCGCCTTTCAGGACAGCGGCGAAGTGGAGCAGCAGAAGATGAGCGAGGGTACCGGCGACGAAAGGTCCGGCGCCGGAGAGGCAAGAGCGACGCGCAGCGCCCGGCCATCCGTCCCGCGCCCGGAGCCGCGCCTTGCCGCTGGCCCGGCGAAATCGCGCTACAGCAGCTTTGTTTCCGCCATGAAGATCGTGCTGCCGCTTGGCGCGATCCTGCTTCTCGGTGTGATCCTGTTCTATTCCGGTGTCTTTGACAGGCGCGATGAACTCGACATCGCCTTCCGCGAGATCGACCAGCAACCCAGCGATCTGCGCATGGTAAGCCCGCGCGTTGCCGGCATCACGGCGGACGGGCAGCCCTATCTCATGACCGCCGACAATGCGACGCAGGATCTCTCCCGCCCGAATTTCGTGACCTTTGAAAACATTCAGGCCGACATCAAGCTCAATGAAGATGAAGAGTGGATGTCGCTGACGGCGCGGGCGGGTATCTATAATTCGGAAGAACAGACGCTCGACCTTCAGCAGCAGATCGATATCTTCACCACCTGGGGCTATGAAATGCATGGCGAGAGCGTCAGGGTGGATTTCGAGCGGGGCGCACTTGAAAGCGTCAATGAAGTTAAAGGCCACGGGCCGCTCGGCACATTGCGCGCCGACGGCATGAAGGCCGAGCGCGCAACGCAGGTGCTGCGCTTCGACGGCAATGTCAGAATGCTGATTCTCCCGGATCAGCAGGGTGAAGAGGACAAGGATTGATGCGCCGGAACAGCATTTTCTCACGCGAGCGGCGGGCAGGCGGATGGGCAACCAGCGCCCTGGTGGCCACCCTGCTCTGCCTTTCCTCCCCTGCGCTCGCCCAGCAGCCGGGTGGCTTCCGCACCGATCCCGACAAGCCGATCGAGGTGGAGGCGGATGCGCTGGAAGTAGAAAACACCAAGCAGACCGCCACTTTCATCGGCAATGTCCGGGTGAAACAGGGGGAGATGCGGCTGAAATCCGACAAGCTCACCGTTTTCTATAATGGCAGCGGCGGTGCCGGGTCGTCGCGCATCGACAGGATTGCCGCCAGTGGCAATGTCGTGGTGTCCGCCCCCGATGCGCAGACCGCGAGCGGCGAATGGGCGACCTACAAGGTCACCGACCGCCAGATCGAAATGGGCAATGCCGTGGTGCTCCGGCAGGGCGACAACGTCATTCGCGGCTCGCGTCTTTACGTCAATCTTGCCACCGGCCAGGCCCGCGTCAGCGGCGCAGAGGGCGCAAATAATGGCGGTACAGGCCGCGTTCGCGGCCTCTTCCAGCCCGATAAAGACTGATCCAGTCGCATAAGTGCCGATTGCCTTCTTCACTTCATACAATTTTAATGCCAAGTGACGTTTCATGGCATTAATCAAGGAAGTGGGGCCTTATGACGGGCAATTCGGACATGGCAGGATATGAGGGCGACGCTCGCACCGCAGGTGCCGAGAGCGGGCCGCATCTCGTAGCCGATAATCCGGGGCTTTCCGTCGACAGAATCGGCAAAAGCTACAAGGGCCGCCCCGTTGTGCGCGGGGTCAGCTTCCATGTGCAACGCGGCGAGGCGGTTGGCCTTCTCGGCCCCAACGGTGCCGGCAAGACGACCGTTTTCTACATGATTACGGGGCTGATCCAGCCCGATTACGGCTCGATCTATCTCGACGGGCAGGATGTGACCGATCTGCCCATGTACCGCCGTGCGCGGCGGGGCATCGGCTATCTGCCGCAGGAAGCCTCGATCTTTCGCGGCATGACGGTGGAGCAGAATATCCGGGCCGTGCTTGAAGTGATCGAGCCGGACCGCGAGCGGCGGGAGGCCGAGCTTGATGATCTCCTCGCCGAGTTTTCAATCACGCATCTGCGCCGCACGCCTGCCATTGCCCTGTCAGGTGGCGAGCGCCGCCGCGTGGAAATTGCCCGCGCGCTTGCGACCCAGCCGTCCTTCATGCTGCTCGACGAGCCTTTCGCGGGCATCGACCCCATCGCCATCGGCGATATTCGCGATCTCGTGGCGCATCTGAAGGATCGTGGCATCGGCGTTCTCATTACCGACCACAATGTGCGCGAGACGCTGGAGCTGATCGACCATGCCGTCATCATTCATGGCGGCACGGTGCTGATGGAAGGCTCCCCCGCCGAGATTGTCGGCAATGAAGATGTGCGCCGCCTCTATCTCGGCGAGCGGTTCAGTCTGTGATCGGATGCGGGGGCACTGAGCAGACATGGCACTAGCACCGAGACTGGAGATCCGTCAGGGACAATCCCTGGTGATGACGCCGCAGCTTCAGCAGGCGATCAAACTTCTTCAGCTTTCCAATCTCGAACTGGCCGAATATGTCGAGCAGGAGCTTGAGCGCAATCCGCTTCTCGAGTTGCGCTCCAATGATGATGAGCGCAGCTCCGGCGACGACCTGCGCGACGATCGGGACCGCGACCGTATCGTTACGGAAGAGACATCGCTTTCCCTTTCCGAAGACGGGCCGCCGCCGCTTCGTGATGGTGATCTCGATACGGATTATGAAAATATCTATGCCGATGAAAGCCGGGCCGATGCGCAGAATGATGCGGCAGCCATACCTGGCCAGCCGTCATCCGACTGGCAGAGCAGCCGGACGAGCAGCACCGGCGGCACCGGCGATGGCGAATTCAGCTTCGAAGCCACGCTGACAC
>NZ_JBATWS010000421.1:0-6499 GCF_049672805.1 Parvibaculum sp. | reverse complement strand
GTTATTACCCATGAGGCGCGTCTTTCCCGGAATCGGACCTTGAAGCAGCGGAAGCTGACGGCGTCGGGCCGCCGCTTCTTCCATGAACTTTGCTGAGCGCGATTTTCAGGTCGCTGAGAAGCTCGGGCCAGCGCCGTGTCGCCGTGTCCTGCCGCCCGATCAGCACGTAGTCGTAGCCGTCTTTGGCTGCGAGGGGAAGGATTTCGGCAGCAGCCGCGCGCAGGCGGCGTTTGGTGCGGTTACGCAGCACAGCGCCACCGACCTTGCGCGTCACTGTGAAGCCGACGCGCGGAGGATTTTCGTCGTTTCTGAAATTGGCTTGAAGCACAACACCGCGCTCGACGCGTTTGCGTCCGCGGGCTGCGGCAAGAAAGTCGCTGCGCTTGCGCAATCGTTCGAGCTTGCGGTCCATCTGGCTGCCCGCAAGGGCACGAAAGGACGTGCCCGATGGGAAATGAGCCTCGATGACATGGGACCGTGAGGTCGTATCCGTCTGCACGGCGCCCGTTGTCACGGGATCAGTGTCAGGCGGAGAGCCGCTTGCGTCCCTTGGCACGCCGTGCCGCGAGCACCTTGCGGCCGCCAGGGGTCGCGGAGCGCGCACGGAACCCGTGGCGGCGCTTGCGGACAAGTTTGCTCGGTTGATAGGTCCGTTTCACGTCTCTTCTCCGGCAGATCTGGGCCGAGCCCGGTGCCTGCCATATGCTGGCTGGTCCGGCTCCGGGCGTCCCGCAGGGGCGCCTCGCTTGCCAATAAAAACAAGAGCCGCAGGCGTTGTCGCCCGACGGCTGTCTGGCGGGCTGTATAAGCGATAAGGCCCGCGGAAGTCAACGGCAGCCCGGCTATTTAGGCCCGCAATCGCACCCGGCACGAAGCCTCACATTAAGGTGATTGCCCCTTCCGTACCGTGAGATTGATACTAATCTGTCTCACGCATGGGGCGCGGGCAGGACATGGTCCGCAGGCTGGAGGATGTTCCTGATTTGTTTACTCATTCGCAGGGTGATCTTGCATGACGGACGCGTCCTCAGCCGACCGCAAAGGCCTTGTCCGCCGTTTTCTGCCCCTGATCCTGCTTGCAAGCGGGCTGATCGCCTTTTTCGCCCTCGGCCTTGATCGCTATGTGACCCTCGACACGCTGCGCGACAATCGGGAGGCGCTGACGGCCTGGGTTGCCGAAAACTGGCTGCTCGCCGCCCTTCTCTATGTGGGGGCCTATATAGCGATGGTCGCTTTCTCGCTTCCCGGCGCGCTGGTCGCGACGCTTTCAGGCGGCTTTCTCTTTGGTGTGCTGCTGGGCGGTATCCTCACCGTGATCGGCGCGACCATTGGCGCGACGCTCATCTTTCTGGCGGCAAAAACCGCCCTTGGCGATGCGCTCCGCGTACGGGCGGGGCCGGGGCTTCGGCGCATCGAGGAAGGCTTCAGCAAAAATGCGTTCAGCTACCTGCTGGTGCTGAGGCTGGTGCCGCTTTTTCCCTTTTTTCTCGTCAATCTCGCCCCGGCCTTTCTGGGGGTGCCCATCCTTACATATGTGGTGACGACCTTTTTCGGCATCATGCCGGGCACTTTCGTCTTTGCGAGTCTGGGCGACGGGCTTGGCGCGGTGTTTGAGGCAGGCCGCGACCCTGATCTCGGCCTCATCTTCGAGCCGCGCATCATCGGCCCCATTCTGGGTCTTGCCGCGCTGGCGCTTGTGCCTGTTATCTATCGCCGTTTTGCGGACAAGAACCGCTTTCCGGACGAGCCTTCCTGACAGGCTCGTTCCCTTCAGCCGGAGACCACATGGCCAGACGCATTAAGGCCGACATCTGCGTGATTGGTGCGGGATCGGGTGGCCTTTCCGTTGCCGCGGGCGCCGCGCAGATGGGCGCGCGTACCGTGCTCATCGAGCGCGATGAAATGGGTGGCGACTGCCTCAATACGGGCTGCGTCCCCTCAAAGGCGTTGATCGCGGCCGCGCGGCAGGCCTGGCGCATGGGCGCAGGAGAGGCTTTCGGCATTGCGCCCGCAGAAGCGAAGGTCGATTTCGCCAGAGTGCATGATCATGTGCATGGCGTGATTGCGAAGATTGCGCCGAATGACTCTGTCGCCCGCTTCGAGGCGCTGGGCGTCACCGTCATCAAGGATCATGCCCGCTTCATGGACGGGCAGACGGTGCTGGCAGGCGACAAGGAAATCACAGCGCGCCGCTTTGTCATTGCCACAGGCTCGCGCCCCTTCGTGCCGCTGATCGACGGGCTCGACAAGGTTCCCTATCACACCAATGAGACGATCTTTTCGCTGAAGGAATGTCCGGGCCATCTCATCATTCTGGGTGGCGGTCCCATCGGCATTGAACTGGCGCAGGCACATCGCCGCCTGGGCGCGAAGGTCACGGTCGTTGAAAGCGCAAAGGCGCTGGGCAGTGAAGATCCCGAACTTTCCGCCATCGTGATCGCGCGGCTTCGGCGCGAAGGGGTGGAGATCATCGAGGATATTTCCGTCACTTCCGTTGCGGGTAATGCGGATGGCGTAACGGTGACGCTCGCCGCGCAGCAGGGTCCGCAACAGCTCGAGGGGACGCATCTTCTCATCGCGACAGGCAGGCGGCCCAATGTCGAAGGCCTCGATCTCGAAAAGGCAGGTGTCGATTATTCGGAAAAAGGCTTGCGTGTTGACGAGAGGCTGCGCACCACCAACAAGCGCATCTTCGGCATAGGCGATGTCATTGGCGGCCCGCAATTCACGCATGTCGCAAATTACCATGCGGGCATTGTCATCCGGAATGCGCTCTTCCGTGTGCCTGCCCATGCTGATCATCGCGCCATTCCACGCGTCACTTATACGGACCCGGAGCTTGCGCATGTCGGCCTCACCGAGAGTGAGGCTCAGGCGGCAAATATGACGATCAACGTGCTTCGCTGGCACCTTGCGGAAAATGATCGCGCGCAGGCCGAACACGAGACGGAAGGCGTGATCAAGGTGCTGACGGATTCCCATTCGCGTGTTCTCGGCGCCACCATTGTCGCGCCACAGGCAGGCGAACTGATCCTGCCCTGGGTGCTTGCAAAGACGGAAGCATTGAAGCTGAGCGCCATGGCAAGCGTGGTTGCGCCCTATCCGACATTCTCTGAAATCAGCAAGCGCGCCGCCGGTTCTTATTACACACCGACGCTTTTCAGCAAAAAAACCAGGATGCTTGTGCGCTTTCTTGGCTTGTTCGGCTAAAGTCGGTGCCGGACATCCAGAAACGGAGTTGGCCGGCAAGCATGAAAGCAGCGGTGAAAAGCAAGTTGCACCCCTTGCGGAAGCGCCTCTCGGTATTGAGACGCCCGTTGAGAGGATCGCTTTCGAGCCGCCTGCTTGTCCTCATCGTGTCATTTGTCATGCTGGCGGAAGTGCTGATCTTTGTGCCTTCCGTGGCGAATTTCCGCCTCAACTGGCTGGAACAGCGCATCGCCGCTGCACAGATCGCTTCTCTCGCCCTCGAAGCGCCGCCGGACAACACCGTTTCGCCCGCGCTGCGCGAAGAGCTGCTTGAGAATGCGCAGGTCTATGCCGTCGCGCTCAACCGCGCTGATGCGCGCCGCCTCGTGCTTAGCGATGACATGCCGCCCATGGTCGATGCAAGTTTCGATCTGCGTGACACGATGAGCATGCGCCCCATCATGGATGCCTTCGACACGATCCTCGCAGGCGACGGGCGCATCGTGCTTGTGACGGATGAACCGCCATTCGGCGCGGGTGAATCCATCGAGATTGTTTTCGATGAAACGCCGCTCCGACATGCGATGATCCGCTATGGCAAGAATGTCTTTCTGCTCTCTTTCGTGATTTCCATCATCACGGCGGGGCTTGTCTATGTCGCGCTGCATTTTCTGCTCGTGCGCCCCATGCGCCGCCTCAAGGCGAATATGATTGCCTTCCGCGAAAACCCGGAAGATGCGCGCCGTGTGATGGAGCCTTCCGCGCGCGAGGATGAAATTGGTGTGGCCGAACATGAACTCTCGCTCATGCAGCGCCAGATCAGATCGACGCTGAGCCAGAAGGCGCGCCTTGCAGCGCTCGGCGCGGCCGTGTCGAAGATCAATCATGATCTGCGAAACATACTCGCAGGCGCGCAGCTTCTCTCCGATCGCATCGGCGCGATTGACGATCCGACGGTGCAGCATCTCGCCCCGCGCCTTTTTTCTTCAATTGATCGCGCCATCGATCTCTGCACGCAGTCGCTGAAATTCGGCGGCGCGAGTGAGCCGACGCCCGCACGAGAGATGATCGCCTTGCGGCCCCTTGTCGAGGAGGCGATGGACATGGCTTTCCCGGCGACGGACCTGTTCCGCCGCATCAATGATGTTCCCGAAGGTCTTCTCATTGATGCAGACGCCGATCAGCTCTTCCGCGTTCTCCTCAATCTCGCGCGCAACGCCGCGCAGGCACTGGTGGAAAAGACGGGTGAGGGCGCGGGGTTTCTGCATATCTCGGCGCAGCGTCTTGGCGGGCATGTTCACATAGATATATCTGACAACGGGCCGGGCCTGCCCCCGAAGGCGCGCGAGCATCTCTTCGAGCCTTTCTCGGGCGGCACGCGCACGGACAGCACCGGTCTCGGCCTCGCTATCTCGGCGGAAATTGTTCAGACGCATGGCGGCCATATCGAACTTCTTTCGACAGGTGCGGAAGGCACAAGATTCCGCATCTGCATTCCTGATCGGAATGCAAGGGAGCGGGAATGTCCGGGCGCGCTTGATGGTTTGAGGGCGGCACAATGAGCGGGGAAGAAGGGCATCTTCCTGCGGCAGAGAGAAACTGGGCGCTATTTCTCGATTTCGACGGAACGCTGACAGAGCTTGCGCCCTCGCCGGATGCAATCTCCATCGATCCGCGCCTGCAGGACATTCTTCTTTCGTTGGAAGCAGCGCTTGGTGGTGCCCTTGCGCTTGTGTCCGGCAGACCTCTCTCCCAGATAGACGAGCATCTTGGCCTGTCGCTGCCCGGCGCAGGCATTCATGGGCTGCAACTGCGCGAGACGCGGAATGGTGTTCTTCGTCCGCCGCCGACAGATGGTGCTGTCGCGGCAGTCGCTGCATCGCTCGCGCACATGGTGAAAGCGGACCCGCGCCTTCTTCTCGAAGAAAAGCCCGGCGCGGTCGCGCTTCACTATCGCCTCGCGCCCGAGCGCGAAGCGGAATGCCGCGCAGCAGTTGCCGCCGCACTTCAGGGGCAGCAAGGCCTCAGTCTGATTGATGGAAAGATGGTGCTGGAGATTAAGCCGGATCATGTCAACAAGGGCCGCGCCATAGCGCAGCTCATGGAAACACCATTGTTTCGGGGCCGCATTCCGGTCTTCGCAGGTGATGACAGAACGGATGAAGATGGCTTCAGGATTGTCAACGCCATGAGAGGCGTTACGATAAAGGTCGGGCAGGGCGAGACAGAGGCGGCCTGTCGCATCGCTTCGGTGGGTGCCTTGCTCTCATGGCTCGACGGGGTTGCGCGCTCACTTTCCGGCGTTGACCGGAAGTAGAAAAAGCGTCCCGGAAGAGCGTTGGCCTCTCACGGCCTCGGAACGCATTCAGCATCTGCACGTTCTTATCCTGGTGCCCTCGCCCGCGTGGGGCGGACGGGAGGCGCGGGAAACCTTTGATCCATTCTCGCATGTCGAAATGATCTCAGCCTTCTTTCCGAGGATATTGGCCCCGGACCGGCAAGCTTTGGGGTGGGTATCCTTAAACCTGTTCTCTGGTCGGGATCATCCATTCGGCGATGCGTCTGAGCAGGAAGTAGGAAGAGTTGGTATGAACCGCCTTGTTGTTGTGTCCAATCGCGTCGGCCCGGTCCGGGATGCGGCGCGCGCCGGTGGTCTTGCCGTCGCCCTTGTTGAAGCACTCAAATCAAGCGGCGGCCTCTGGTATGGCTGGAGTGGCAAGATAGCGGAATGCAATGGTGCGAAGCCGACAATCGAGGATGCAGGGGCGCTGACACTCGCCACACTCGATCTCTCACCTGATGAACATGCGGAATATTACAACGGCTTCGCCAATCGCTGCCTCTGGCCACTCTTTCACTATCGCATAGACCTCACTGCTTTCGATCGTCGCTACTATGAGGGCTATCGCCGCGTGAACGCGAAATTCGCAGCCGGTCTTTATCCGCTGCTGCGCGATGACGACACGATCTGGGTACATGACTATCACCTGCTCGCCTTTGGCAATGAGCTGCGCCATATGGGCGCGACGCAGGCAATCGGCTTCTTCCTGCATATTCCTTTCCCCGCGCGTGAAGTGCTCGCCTCGCTGCCGCACCATGATGCCATGGTGCGCGGCCTCTTTGCCTATGATGTGATCGGCTTTCAGACGGAGCGGGATTGCGAACGCTTCCGCGACTATGTCATCCGCGAGGCAGGCGGCCGCGCGCAGGGCGATACGCTGCATTGCTTCGGGCGCACCATCACCGTGCGCGCCTTCCCCATCGGCATCGATACGGAAGGCTTTGCCCGCCTCGCCGAGCAGGACAAGGA
>NZ_JBATWS010000420.1:0-7271 GCF_049672805.1 Parvibaculum sp. | reverse complement strand
CCAGAACAGCCTTCGTCTCCGGGTTCACCTCTTCTTTTCCCGCTACGATGAGACGCGACACCATGTAGTCGACGATTGGCCGGAAGGGTTCCATCAGGTCGTCGACTAGGCACATCGGATTATTGCGATTGCTGTGGTGCAGACCGACTGATGGGTGAAGCCCAGCGGATGTTACCGCGCGCGCCACGCCAGCGCGCAACACCGTGTACCCATAATTGAGCATCGCGTTCGCACCGTCGGAGCGCCGATCACGGCGGAAGTCATCGCCCATGAGTAGTGGCCAATAGCGCCGCGCCGCCTGTGCCTCGATGTTCTCCGGGTCGCCCGACTTCACCTTTCTTGCGAGAAGGTCGAATGCGCCATCTGGCTTTCCGAGCCGTTCAAGGACTGCGCGTTGTTGCTCGATTTTTGCGCGAACAAGCGCCTGCCAAAGCCTTTTTCGGAGCGGTGCCCCTGCCTCCAGCTGCTGGCGCATTCTGAGGCTTTGGACATGGTGGCCGTCCATTGGCCAGAGCCAGGCAACCGGCATGTGGTTTGGACCGCAGAGGACAACGGCCGCGCCTCGCTGCGCAAGCTCGACCATAAGATTATTGGAATAGGTCAGTCCATGCGCGTGCGCGAGAAGGACACCGATATCGTCCAGGGGCACACGCCCTACTTCCTCTCCTTTTGATGAGACGGTCAGAAAGCCACGAGAGACGGCGAGGTGCCGGTCATCCGCGGCGATCTCGACCACCCGGCCGATCACGCGGCTTTTCCTCCCGATTTGGCCTGCTGCGGCCCTGGGTCGGTCAGCCGGCCGATTTCGTCAACGCCTACCTTTCTCAGACCCATCGATTTCAGCACGTTTGCGGATTTTTCTAGATACTTGAAAGGGTCCTCTTTGTCGGCGTCGCGAGACTTGAGCGCGCCGGCTTCGAAGTGGTCTGCAAGGGTAATTTTTTGGCCGCTAAGCTTAACTACTCTCAGCACCCGACGTTGCCCGCCGTCATCGACCGCAACAAGGTCGTCGATATGGAGCCTCATCACTTTCCGTGCAGCCGGGTGTGGCCGGAAGTCTGCCGAGTTGAAGCCAGGCTGGTTGGCGTCAAATCGACGAATGACCACCGAGACCCAGTTTCCGTTCGGCAGTTCGTAAACTTCGTTGAATGCGTTGCCGTCGGGTTTGTAGGCTTTATAGGGTTTCCCGGTTTTCCTGTCTTTGATGGGAACGACGCCGAGTTCCTCGCACATGCGGACGCGCCGCACCTTCACCTTTCGTCCTCCAAGCTCAATGCCCTTTGTGGCGGCCATTTCGGCAAAGGCCATTGCAGGGTTTTTCGGCTTGCGCCGGCTATCCGCATCATCGGAATTTGAAGCTGCAGGCGGAGCGGCCTTAAACGTCTCCCACGCGGCAGTCAGAGCCTCACGCAGCGCCGCGTCTCGGATGCCCTCTAATCCCTTGTCCATATCCTTAGGCGTGGTGAAGCGAGAGAGCGGGGTGCGTGAAACGACGATCGTATTGCCGTTCTTGCCCGGTCCTACTATCCCGTAGGCTGTGTCATTGTGCAGCGCGCCCGTCGTCTTGCCTTTGCTCCCGGGGGTGCCGTGATCGGCCTTGTGCGACACGGTGAGGCGTGCGAGCTGCTTGCGCAGTTCTTCACGGTCGAAATCATCCCAAGGGTCAGGGACGGCATCCACGAGGCGCTGGCGTTCCGCGTCGTCATTGAGGTCGGCAAGGCGCTTCAACAGTCCTTGCGTCGTGTTCGCCACGACGAAGGCGTCGAGCGCATGATGCCTATGATCGTTCCTGTTCTTTCTCGGCACTTCTTCGCCGCCGGCCAGGTTGTGGTCCGGAAGCAACGCCGATAGACCCCACTTTCCCCGCAGCATGGCGGTCAGCCTGCCTGGGATGGCGCGGACCCGCATTCGCCCCTCTTCCTTTTCGTTGTAGAGGTTCGACAGATAGCTCCGCGCAATTCTGGACAGATATTTCGTCTCGTTGAGCTGCCGGTCGAGGAAGTCTCGCTCATCATTATTAAAGCGGTCCATCGCATCCGGGTGGAAGCGCCAACGCTTGTTTGCCGGAAGGTTGTCCGCTCGGAACAGGATGTCGTCATAGACGTATTTCCTGCCGGCGATTGTCGGGTCCGTGTGAAATGCGTCATAGGGTGAGCGGTCGCGCTTGGCCCGGTTCGCCTCAATCAGGCAGAGGACCTTGTTTGCCATCGAGTCGTCGAGCGTCTTGGAGAAGGGAAGAATGTGCTCGATTTCGGTAGCCGCCGAGATTGCCATTTCGAAGGAGATTGGTTGTCCGGTAAAGGGACAGAGATTTGCCGTTCCCACCTTCTGCTCTTCCCACAGGCGCAGCTTCCGCAGCAGGTGGGGCGAAGGTGCTGTTCCCGCGGCTCGAATCTGTTCTTCTCGCCGGCGGTTTGCCGCTTCGTTCTCGCTGTTCTTCTTCCGCTCTTTGTCCTTGTCTTCCTTGCTCATTTTCAGTTCGCGAGCCAGCTCGATCACGATCTCTTCCGGCTTACCGTGAACCTCGATCAAACGGTTGACCAGACGGCGTATCTGGTTAAGGCCGATATGAACCGTCGGGTTGGCGAGGCGGCCCCAATGTGCCACTTCGTTCTCTCTGGGTGCTGACGGGTCAGCGCCTACGCAGTGCCGCGCCAGCACTTCGCCATAGTATGGGAGGGTGTCGCGCGCCTCGTCCGGCCGGAAATCTGAATGGTGGCCATATTCGGGTACCTGCTCGACGGCCTCCGCATAATTGAGCCCCTGGTCTTCCATGATAGGCAGCAGCTTAGCGATGGCCTTTTCGCTGAGGCGGGAATAACCATCTGGCAGCGACTTACCGGCTAGCTTCTTTGCGGCAGCTTCCGAGAGCCCCCACTGCAACTGAGCAATTCGCTCGATCTCCTCCGGTTTTTCCGTGTCAAGGAGAGTGCGGACAATGCCAGTCCGCTCCTCAGCGGATAGGTTGAACCATGTGTCCCCGAAGATCTCTTTGTGCGCCAGCCTCGCCGCCGTCTCTTCACCCTTGATGGTGCTTCTGTGATCGTCGAACAGATTGACAGTTGAGCCGGAAGGCAGCTTCAGGAGCTTGAGCATGGCGTCGAGTTTGAGCTCCTTCTTTTTCCGCAAATGGCCAAGGACCTTGTCTCGCTCTTCGAGCGTCAGCCGCCGTGCCGGCGATCCGGGGGATGTCATGCGGAGGTTGTTTGCCTCCTGCACCATGCGGAATTCCTGGGTGAGCGGCAGCGCACGGTGTGCCCGTTTTTCCCCCGCTTCAAACAGGCACCAGCCCGGGTCGACTGGCTTTAGAGGACGCTGGAAGAAAATGATGTCTTTCAGTGCGTCCCATTGTTCAATGGTGAGGGAGTGGTGCGAATTCTGCCGCTGGCGGATTAGGTCGAACTCGTGCTCGTACATGGCGCGTTCGGGATAGAAGCCGGCTTCCGGCCTTGCGCGAACCATGCGTCCTTTCAGGTGCCTTTTGTGCAGAAATTCGCCTAGCGTGCGCGCCCCGGACGTCTCGATCCGTGCTCGCAGCTCGCTGATACGCTCCTTCACAATGCCGGTTTCGTTATCGTCGCTGTCCGTCTTGCGGTTCGACTTGAAGCCGCGGCGCTGATTGAGATGGAAGAGAGCCCTGCCGAGTTCGTGGGGCGAGAGAGCGCGGTCGAGAGCCGCGGCACGGAGCTCGTAGGGGTCTAGTGCCTCTAGCGCCTTTCGTTCGCCCTCGTCGCCAGGCATAAGGCCGAAGGCGATGAGGTGGTTCATGAGGTCGGAACGGCGGTCGAGATAGCGGTCCCGCCGGCGTCTCATGCCGCGGGGGACGCGCCGCTGTACAGCAAGCGATGTGCCGTCTTTCGGGTTGCGACCGTCACTGAAGATGCGGACACCGCCCCCTAGGGACCCACACGCGCGTCCCGCCTTATCTAGCTTCACCATCCACCAGCCGATGGAATTGGTGCCCAGATCGAGTCCTAGTCTGTACGGCATGGTTTAGCCCTCCCATGCGAATAGTCAAAACCATGTTGTTATGGGAATCAATGTTCGCTAAGATGCCTCGTCAGCCGATTGAATATTTAGCCGATAGGAAATCGTGGACCGTCAGCGAAGACCTCCGGGTCTAGCAGCCGTTAACAAGCCTTCAGGGCACAAAATCACAGGGCGGGCTTCGGCCTGCCCTTTTGCTTTAGGAAAAGGCGCCCGGCACGTTTCCTGCTCCCCATCTCTCTAAATTGGCATTGCTACCCGCTTTTGGGCGGGTGCCGTGTCGTAACGGGTCAGGGGTGTTGCAGAATGATGCAGATGCTTTCTTTTTCGCGCCGTCAGTGGATGGTTTCGGGCGGGACGTTCGGGCTGATGGCGGCGGCTGTTCTTTATGTTCTCATTGGCGCGACGCCGGCTCATGCCTGTGCGAGCGGCAATTACAACTTCAATGAGAACTACAACTTCAACAGCAACACGAATTACAATTCGAATTCGACGACCGTCACCATTCGCCGCAGCGTTTCGTCCTGAGGCGGAGCGTTTCTTCAGAAGGGCGCGGGGTCGTTGAAGCGGCAGAGGCGCCCGTCTGAGGGGTGGTGAAGTTCCAGCGCCTCAGCGTGAAGTTGCAGCCGGTCTGCCGCCGCAAGAGCCGGGCCGGGTGCGTAGAAGCGGTCGCCCAGTATCGGGTGGCCGAGGCTCAGCATATGGACGCGCAGCTGATGGGAGCGGCCGGTGAGCGGCGTGAGTTTGAGTCGCGTTACTTCTGCTTCCCGCGCGATCACCTGCCAATCCGTTTGCGCTGCGCGGCCTGAGACGAAATCTACTTTTTGCTTTGGCCTGTTCGGCCAGTCGGTTGCGAGCGGCAGGTCGATGGTGCCGCTCTCACCCGCGACATGCCCCCAGACGCGGGCGATGTAGGTCTTCTTCAGTTTTCGCCGTTCGAATTGCAGGCCGAGATGGCGCTGCGCCTTTGCATTCATGGCCATGACGACAATGCCCGATGTGTCGCGGTCGAGGCGGTGCACCAGCAGCGCCTGCGGGAAGCGGGTTTTCGCGCGCGCTTCGAGGCAATCCTGATGCCCGGCTGGTTTTCCGGCCACGCAGAGAAGGCCGCTCTGCTTTGAGAGCACCAGCAGATCCTCATCGCGGTGCAGGATGGTGAGCCAGGGGTCCTGCGGCGGCTGATAGTCGAAAGGCGCGGGAGTGTCAGACAAATTGTCAGTCCCCGGAGGAGAGGTCGGTAGAGGCGGCGCGGATCATCTCGCGCTTCGCGTCTGCGGAAAGTTTCTTTACCGCGTGTTCGGCACGCAGGGCTTCCGAGCGAGTGGCGAGGGGTTGCACGAGAAGGATGCGTTCTGGCGGGTAGCTGCGGGTAAATTTGGCGCCGCGTCCCGCCTGATGCGCGCGAAAGCGTGCCTCCACATCCCGGGCGATGCCGGTATAGAGCCGTCCGCCCGCACATTCGAGAATATAGAGGTGCCAGCCACCCTCGTGGCCCGCCTTGCTGTCTTCCGTCACTGGATCATTTTTCCCTTCGATCTCGCCCCCGTCCTCCGCTAGCATCATAGCGGTTCATAACAGCTCTTGGGGAGGAGCAGCGGGGATGAACGAAAACAGCACTCTCAGGTATCTGGGTGAGGCTTATCGCGGCGTGCGCAACCATCTGGAGTCCCTCTGGACTTTTCTTGGAAGCGAAGCCGCCATGCAGGTCGGTGCGGTGGTGGCTGCGCTTCTTTTCACGGCCTATGCGGTTGCGGTTCTGATCGGCACCACACGGGATTTCGTGTCGGCGCTTGGAGCAGCGTTCCGGCGGACCTGACCTTCCGGGCGCAGTGACGCGCTGCCGGAAAACGTGTTAGATGCTTGCAAATCAAGGTGTTCGGCAGCAAGCATATGAACAAGAGACGGAGCGGCGCTTTGCGCGGCCTCGCGCAGGTTGGTACGCGCAAGAAGCCCGAAGGCAGCACGCTGGGCGACATCCTCGAGACGCTTGGCGACAGGAGCTTCGGCTGGGGGTTCATGCTGGTCGGCATTGTGAACCTGCTGCCCCTGCCATTCGGCTCAAACGCCATTCTCGGCATTCCCGCTCTTTTTGTGGCGACGCAGTTGATGCTCGGGCGGCGGACGCTCTGGTTGCCCGACTTCATGACCAGGCGATCCATCTCGCAGAAAAAGTGGCGCGCCGGGGCGCTGAGTGCCTTGCCTGTCGCACGACCGCTCGCGCGGCTGACGCGGGAGCGCTACACCCGCGTTTTCCGGGGAGGGGCAGAAAAACCCTTCGGCTTACTGATGCTCGTCACGAGTCTCGTGCTCTGCCTGCCTCTGCCGCTGACGGGCTGGCTTCCGGCCATTGCCTGTTTCGTGGTCGGGATCGGGCTTGTGGAGCGCGATGGCGTGATTGTGACATTGGGCGGTGTGATTGCGCTTGCCGCCATCACCGTTGCCGCCACCATGGCTTTCGCAATCTATGCAGGCTTCCTGCTCGCGACGGGCTGAGCGCGCTCACCGACCCAGATCATATTGTCCGCCGCGCTCGATCCCGCGCTTGTAGGCGTCGCGTGCCTGCACCCTCTGGAGATAGGCATTGAGCCTCGGATAGGGCGCGAGCAGGCCGAGTGTTTTTGCGGCTTCCAACACGAAGGTGATCTGCACATCCGCTCCGGTGAGGCCTGAGCCGACAAAAAAGTCGCGCGCGCCGAGTGCGTTTTCGAGATAGCCGAAATGGTTTGCGACTTCGCTTTCAAGCCGCGGCTGAAGCGGCTTGCCGGCCTCGCCAAGTCGCATGAGATACATGGAGAGCATCACCGGCAGCATGGCGGAGCCTTCTGCGTAATGCATCCAGTGCAGATAGGTGACGTAATCGGGCGACGCCTCATCGGGCATCAACGCGCCCTTGCCATATTTGCGGATCAGGTAATCCACGATCGCGCCCGACTCCGCGATGGTGAGGCCATCATCGGTGATGACGGGTGACTTGCCGAGCGGGTGAACCTTTTTCAGCTCTTCCGGTGCAAGGTTTGTCTGCGGGTCACGCTGATAGCGTTTGATCTCGTAATCGAGACCCAGTTCCTCCAGCAGCCAGAGAATGCGCTGGGAGCGGGAATTGTTCAGGTGGTGAACCGTGATCATGGGGCGTCTTTCAGGATGTGTGCGCTATGCAGCTTTCAGCGCATGAACGCTAGAGAACTTCCTTTCATCCGTCCAGACACGCATGGTTCCATGGTCGTCTTCCTTGCGCCCGCGACAGGGAAGGGGCGCCAAACAAAAAAGGCCGGGCTGTTCGCCCG
>NZ_JBATWS010000419.1:0-2261 GCF_049672805.1 Parvibaculum sp. | reverse complement strand
CACTTCCAGCGGCACATCCGAGCGGATGGCGATGCCGCCCAGCGACATATCGCGGACAGAGCAGGGATGTTCCGACCCGTCGGGCGCCAGGAAGCGGCCTTTTGCTTCAAAGGCGACACGTGGATATTGGCGGCGTTCTTCGAAGTCGGACTGCATCTTGTTGCCTGCAAAGAGACGTCAGCGTCGAGGCGGGGTGCCTCAAACGCGGAATTCCTTGACGCTCAGAATAACGCCCGCAGGGTTAATGAAATTCTACCGCTTTCGATACAATGAGCGGATATTTGGCCATAATGGAGCGGTGCGGAGTAATCCTCATCAAAATTGACGCTTGCGTCAGCTTTGTGGATTCCCGACAATCGGTGAAACTCCGATCAATAACGGAATCAGGCAGGGACACGGCCTAGCAAGGAAGCCGCCCGCCACGCCCTGCCATGCAGGCAGGCGGGCCTTACGCATCCCTGTTTCATGTGGCCAGAAACAGGGACCGGGGACAAAGTATGAGCGAATTCGATTACATCATCATCGGCGCAGGCAGCGCAGGCTGCGTGCTTGCGAACCGCCTTTCGGAAAATCCTTCGAACAAGGTTCTGCTTCTTGAAGCAGGCAAGAAGGATTCGAACTTCATGATCCACATGCCGGCAGGCGTCGGAAAGTTGATCGGCACCGATATGGCGAACTGGTGCTATGAGACGGAAGGCCAGGCCCACCTGAACAATCGCAAGCTCTACTGGCCGCGTGGCAAGGTGCTTGGCGGGTCGTCCTCGATCAACGGCATGATCTATATTCGCGGCCATGCGCGCGACTATGACATGTGGCGTCAGCTCGGCCTTGAAGGCTGGGGCTTTGCGGATGTGCTGCCCTATTTCCGCCGTTCGGAAGGCAATGAGAATGGCGACAGCGCGTTTCATGGCGGCAATGGCCCGCTCGGCGTCAGCAATTCCCGCAAGACGAACGTGCTGTTCGATGCTTTTGTCGAGGCAGGCAAGCAGGCCGGTCATCCCTATACGGATGATTTCAATGGCCCGCAGCAGGAAGGCGTTGGCCCCTATCAGCTTACCATCAAGAATGGCCAGCGTTGCAGCGCGGCGAAGGGCTATCTCGTTCCGGCGCTGAACCGTCCGAATCTCACCATCGAGGTGGAGGCGCTGACCTCGCGCGTACTGTTTGAGGGCAAGAAGGCCGTCGGCGTTGAATATACGCAGAAAGGCGAGACCAAGGTTGCCCGCGCGGGCAGGGAGGTCATCGTGTCGGGCGGCGCCGTCAACACGCCGCAGATCCTCATGCTGTCGGGTATCGGCAAGGCGGAGTATCTCAAGAAGTTCGGTCTCGATGTGGTGGCCGATCTTCCGGGCGTTGGGCAGAACCTTCAGGATCACCTCGATTGCACGGTGATCTATGAATGCACGCAGCCCATCACGCTGCACAGCACGGTCAGCAATCCGCTGAAGCAGCTCGTCACCGGCATGCAGTACACCTTCTTCAAGACGGGTCTTGCAACCTCGAACGGGCTTGAGTCCGGTGCCTTCCTGAAGACGCGGCCTGAACTGGAAGTGCCTGACATCCAGCTTCATTTCGTCGCTGCGATGATGCGCGACCATGCGCGCATGAAGTCGGATCGTCATGGCTTCACGGTTCACGTCTGCCAGCTTCGTCCGGAAAGCCGTGGCTATATCGGCCTCAAATCCACGAACCCGGCTGACCACGCGCTCATTCAACCGAACTATCTCGAAGCGGAATATGACCGGAAGGTCATGCGTGATGGCGTGCGTATCGTGCGCGAGATCATCTCGCAGCGTGCGATGGATGCCTATCGCGGGCCGGAGTTCTGGCCGGGTGCGGGCAAGCAGTCCGATGAAGAGATTGATGCCTGGATCCGCGAGACGGCGGAGACGATCTATCATCCGGTCGGGACGGCGAAGATGGGTAATGACCCGATGGCCGTTGTTGATGCCAGGTGCCGCGTGCACGGGCTTCAGGGGCTGCGTGTGGTAGATGCCTCGGTGATGCCGACGCTTGTGGGGGGCAACACCAATGCGCCGACCATCATGATCGCGGAGAAGATTTCCGACGACATTCTGGGCAAGGCACCGCTTCCTGCCGAGCATGTGACGATTGCAGAAGATCGCGTCAACGCCGCATAAGATTTCCTCTTCTTAAAAGGAAAAGCCGGTGTCGTGAGACACCGGCTTTTTTTGTTCAGGTCTTTATGCCTCAGCCGGTTTCTTCGGTGCTGGCAGGTGCCGTTTTCACGAGGCGGAGAT
>NZ_JBATWS010000418.1:0-4407 GCF_049672805.1 Parvibaculum sp. | reverse complement strand
CGGAAATCCGCAAACGCCTGACAGTCAGGCGTTTGCAGGACTGTTCAGACTCAGAACTGCTTTTCGGGCAGGTTCACGACGAGGCCGTCCAGCTCATCCGTTACCTTGATCTGGCAGGAAAGCCGCGAGTTGTCGCGCACGTCAAAGGCGAAATCGAGCATGTCTTCTTCCATGCTCTCGGCCGGCCCGACCTTTTCCTTCCACTCTTCCGCAACGTAAACATGACAGGTTGCGCAAGCGCAGGCACCGCCGCAATCCGCATCAATACCGGGAATGGAGTTCTTGATGGCCCCTTCCATCACCGTCATGCCGTTTTCGACTTCGATGGTGTGTTCCGTGCCGTCATGCTCAATATAGGTGATCTTCGCCATCTTGCTTTTCTTGGTCGGAGGTGAAGGGGCCGGACTAGCCGGATGGATTGCCCCTGAGGGCGGCACATAGATGCAGCAGGGCACATATCTTTTCAACCCCTCTTTCCCCAAACCACATTTCAGAGACGCAAAACCGGCCCGTCTCACGCCGTTATCCCCGGGCTGCAGGAATCGCTTAATCTCGCTCATCCGGTGCAGCGGGAGGGCGCAAAATGGCGGAACGGCTCAATATCCTTTTCATCACGGCCGACCAGTGGCGCGGCGAATGTCTGTCCGCCCTCGGCCACCCGGTGGTGAAAACGCCGCAGCTTGATGCGCTTGCCCGCGAGGGTGTGCTGTTCCGGCGGCACTATGCCAATGCCGTCCCCTGCGGCCCCTCCCGCGCCTCGCTCCACACGGGCATGTACCTGCAGAACCACCGTTCCGGCACCAATGGCACACCACTGGATGCACGCCACACCAACTGGGCAAAGGAGGCGGGCGGGAACGGCTATGACCCCGTCCTTTTCGGCTACACCGATACGAGCCAGGACCCGCGCGAGGAAGACCCCGACAGCCCCTGGCTCCAGACTTATGAAGGCCCGCTCCCCGGCATCCGTCCCGTCTGCATGATGGGCACCTGGCCGACGCCGTGGACGGACTGGCTCGCCGAGCATGGCTACAAGGTGCCGGACGACATTCGTGCTGCCTATGGCGAGCGCCTGCCCGGCCCGGACTATGAAGACGGCGCGCCCGTACCCCGCCCGCTCATCTATCCGAAAGAGGTGGATGACACGAATTTCCTCACCAACCGCGTGATCGACTACATCGACGCGAGCGACCGGCCCTTCATCGCCCATCTCTCATTGCTGCGGCCTCATCCGCCGTTCGTGGCGCCCGAGCCTTTCAACGCGATGTATGATCCGGCAGGCGTGCCGGGTTTTGCGCGGAAACCCACCATCGAGGAAGAAGGTGAGCAGCATCCCTGGCTTGCGCATCAGCTTGGCCGCAGGCTCTACCATGCGCCGCAAGACGAGAAAAAGCTGCGCCGCCTGAAAGCCGTCTATTACGGGCTGATGTCGGAAGTGGATGAAGCGCTGGGCCGCCTCTTCACCTTTCTGAAAGAGAGCGGGCGCTGGGACAACACGCTCATCATCTTCACATCCGATCATGGCGAGCAGATGGGCGATCACTGGCTGCTGGGCAAAGGCGGCTACTTCGATGCCTCGTATCACATTCCGCTCATCATCCGCGATCCGCGCAAAGAAGCCGACGCCACGCGCGGAAGCGTGGTCGAGCATTTCACCGAGAATGTGGACATCATGCCGACCATGCTCGACCTGATCGGCGCAGAAATCCCCGTGCAATGCGATGGTGCATCCCTCCGCCCCTTCCTCGAAGGCCGCGTGCCCGAAACATGGCGAAGCGAAGCCCATTGGGAATTCGACTTCCGCGATCCCGCAGATGACACGGCAGAGAAGCGCCTCGGCCTGACGCTTCATCAATGCACCATGAACATCATCCGCGACGAGAAATACAAATATGTCCACTTCACGAAACTGCCGCCGCTCTTCTTCGACCTCGAAAAAGACCCCGACGAATTCGTGAACCGCGCAAACGATCCCGCCTATCTGCCGCTTGTGCTTGAATATGCGCAAAAGCTCCTCTCATGGCGCATGAACCATGACGAGCAAACGCTGACACATATAGCCCTCACCGATAACGGGCCGGTGGAGCGGAAAGCAGCGCGGTTCTGAATGGCCATCGTAACCGAACACGAGATCGGCGCTGTTGTCATCGGTGCAGGCGTGATCGGTCTCGCCTCCGCGCGAGCGCTGGCGCTTGCCGGACATGACACGCTGGTTCTCGAACGGCATGGTGCCATCGGCACGGAAACATCTTCGCGCAACAGCGAGGTGATCCACGCGGGTATCTATTATCCCGCGGGCAGCCTGAAGGCGCGGCTCTGCCTGGAAGGTCGCACGAAGCTCAATGACTACCTCGTGAGCCGGAACCTGCCTCACCGCAAATGCGGCAAGCTCATCGTCGCAACGGACAAAGCGCAGATGGAAGAACTCGCCGCCATCGCTTCTCGCGCGCGGGCAAACGGTGTTGACGATATTCGTGAAATCACAGGCGCAGAAGCGCGCGCGATGGAACCCGCCCTGCGCGCGGAAGCGGCCCTTCTCTCGCCCTCAACCGGCATAGTGGACGCACATTCCTACATGCTGAGTCTGCAAGGCGAGTTCGAGGATGCAGGGGGAATGATCGCCTTTCACGCCGAGGTGACACGCATCACGCGCGAGAAGGACCACTTCATCCTGCATGTGACCGGCGCCGAGGAGACGCGGCTCCGCACGAAAATCCTCATCAATGCAGCCGGTCTTTGGGCACCGCGCGTTGCATCGCGCATGGAAGGGCTTGATGCCGCGCATGTGCCGACAGCCTATTTCGCCAAGGGCAATTATTTCTCGCTCGCAACCCGCGCGCCAGTCTCACACCTCATTTATCCTGTGCCGGAAGCGGCAGGACTTGGCGTTCACCTCACGCTTGATATGGGTGGTCAGGCGCGCTTCGGCCCCGATGTAGAATGGATTGATGTCGAGGAAGGTACGGAGCCGGACTATGCGGTGAAGGTAGAGCGTGGCGCGGGCTTCTATGAAGCGATCCGTCGCTACTGGCCAGCCTTGCCGGATGGCGCGCTCGCGCCCGCCTATTCAGGCATCCGCCCGAAAGTGACGCCGCCCGGCGAGGCGGCAGCCGATTTCATTCTTTCCGGCCCGGCGCAGCATGGAGTGTCCGGCCTCGTCAATCTCTTCGGCATCGAAAGCCCCGGCCTCACCGCCTCCCTCGCCATCGCCGATGAAGTGGCGGGGATGCTCTAGCCTTCCGCCACGCTGTCGATAAAGGCATTCACGGCGGCGACCGCATCACGGATGCGCGCCATCACATCGTCGCGCGCAGCAAGCGGCGTCTTCTCTGCTTCTTCGGCAAGTTCACCACGCGCCCATGCGCCAAGGCCACGCGCTGAACCTTTGAGGCTATGGGCTGCGTCCCGCCACTCCTTCTCATCTCCCGCCGCATCAAGCCGCGCGAGATAGACATCGGCCTGATTACGGAAAAGGGCGAGCAGTTCATTCTCAAGCGAACGATTGCCCAGCGTATATTTCGAGAGATGAACAAGATCGACCGGGCGCGGGCCAGCGCCTGCCCCCTCGTCACGCGGGGTCGTCTCTTCTGCCCTCCGGGCTGCCGTCGAATGGGTCATGTCTGCCTCTCCCCCTGGAGCCATTGGAGTGGCCAAGTCTAGGCAACGGGCGATACCGATTCGTTAAGGGCGGGCCGCGCGGCGTTCCCTTTTGGCCCGCCGATGCAGATTCAGGCGGGTTTTGGCGACCCCGCACGCCAAGGAAGGTTGACGCCTCCCGAGCCTTCCGACACCTTGAACCAGCCGCCGCAGCGAATGACCGCGAAAGCCGGGGAAATCTTATGAAAAACAGTGAACTGGCATCAGGCGAAACCGCCCCCGAGAACAAGACGGAAGGCAAGGTTGACGCCGCGCAGCCACCCCGCGTGCGAGCAGCGAATGAGGACAGCCCCACAGGCGGCGCGCTCTATCGCATGATCGCGCGGCGCCCGAGCCGGAAGATCTGGGGCGCGGCGGCGCTGGCAAGCCTTTTCACCCTGGGCGCAGGCGCGGCCTATCTCTGGGGGCTTTACGGCCTCGACGGTTTGCAGGCACTGACAAGGCTCGAAACGGGCCTCGTCGCGATGGCGGCGCTGGTGCCGCTCACCCTCATCTGGCTTGTCGCCTGGACGGTCTGGCGTGGGGCGGAAATGCGCCTCATGTCGGAAGCACTGGCGCGCACCGCTATCCGCCTTTCAGACCCGGAAGATTTTGCGACGGACCAGATCACCACCATTTCTTCTGCCGTGCGCCGCGAACTGGACGAAATGCGCCGGGGTCTTGATGCGGCGCTGAAGCAAGCGGCAGAACTCAATGAACTCGTCGCCCGCGAGGTGGAAGAAATCGACCGGGGAACGGGCCGCGCAGAGT
>NZ_JBATWS010000417.1:0-5803 GCF_049672805.1 Parvibaculum sp. | reverse complement strand
CCGGCGGCAACCGCGTGACCATTCTGCGCGATGCCGATGGCGACGGCACTTATGAATATCGCGGCATCTTTGCGGGCGATCTCAACGCGCCTTACGGCCTCGCCTTTGCGAATGACACGATCTATGTCGCCAATCAGGACGCGTTGGTGCGCTTCGACTATCGGCCCGGCCAGTTGGAGGCGAGCGGCCCGCCCGAAAAGGTGGTGGACCTGCCCTCGCAGCTCAACCATCACTGGACCAAGGCCATGACGGCAAGCGCCGATGGCCGCTACCTCTTTGTCGGCATCGGTTCGAACAGCAACATCACAGAGCGCGGCATGGCGGCGGAAGTGGACCGCGCGGTCGTCTGGCAGATAGAGGCGGAAACGGGTTTCCACCGGCAATATGCAACAGGGCTTCGCAACCCGACCGCGCTGGCGATCCAGCCCGGCACGGACACGCTCTGGGCCGTGGTGAATGAGCGCGACGAGATCGGCCCGAACCTCGTGCCGGATTATCTGACCTCCGTGCAGCAGGGCGGCTTTTATGGCTGGCCCTATGCCTATTGGGGCCGGAATGTGGATTACCGCGCCCAGCCGCAGGATGCGGAAAAGGTCGCCTCCACCATCACGCCGGATTATGCGCTCGGCTCCCATGTGGCAGCCCTCGGCCTTGATTTCTCCACGGCAGCGCTCGGCCCCCGCTTCGCCAATGGTGCCTTTGTCGGCCAGCATGGTAGCTGGAACCGCAATCCGCCGTCTGGCTACAAGGTCGTCTTCGTGCCCTTCGAAAATGGCATGCCTTCGGGCGATCCGGTGGATTTCGCGACCGGCTTCCTAACCGAGGATGGCAATGCGCGCGGCCGCCCCGTCGGTGTGACGGTGGACCCGCGCGGCGCGGTGATCGTGGCGGATGACCTCTCCAATATCGTCTGGCGGATCACGCCGACCGAGCCCGTGGCCATGCCCGAGCCGCAGGCGGAAGCTGAACCCGCAGCGCAAGATGAGGCGGAATCCGGCGCTTCAGGGGAGGAAGAAATCCTTCTCCCTGATCCCCGCTAGGAGGGTATCTGAGGAAAACTGGCGGATTTCCGCCATTTTCTTCCGGATAAGCCGCGAAAAAAGCTGGCTTGCCCGCCGCCTTGCCCGGTGGCAGCATCCGCCCCATGAGTGAAACCGACAAATCATCCGCCGTCGGGGCTGAGCCCGCGCCGCAGACAGGCGCGGGGCGGAAGCCCCGCAAGTTCCTCGTCATCGCAGACGGGACGCCCGAATCAGAAGTCGCTCTCCATTTCGCCAGCCTCCGCGCACTCCACACAAACGGTGTGGTGACGATCCTCGCCGTGATCGAGCCGGGAGAGGCTTCGCAGCAATGGCTGGGCGTGAAAAACATCATGCAGGAGGAAGCGCGCGCGGAAGCCGAAGAACTGCTCCACCGCCTCGCCACCCATGTGCATGACTATGCGGGCATCATGCCGGAACTGCTGATCCGCGAGGGGCGGCGCGACGAGCAGTTGATGCAGCTTATCAAGGAAGACAGGGATATCGCGATCCTCGTGCTCGCGACCGGCAGCGGCAAGGAAGGCCCGGGCCCGCTGGTCAGCATGGTGGCGGCCGCCTCCGACAAGGCATTTCCGATCCCCGTCACGGTGGTACCCGGCACGCTCAGCGAAGAAGCGCTCCGCCTTCTCGCCTGACGCTTTCGCGGTTTTGCCGGTGTTTCCCGGCTATTGTGGCATCCGGGGTGCCGTCAGCAGGCCTTCCATGCGGCAACAAGCGTCTCTGCCTTCCCTTGATTCCGGCGTCCCGCCGGTCCATCTATAGGCGGCGCGGCTGGCCCGCGCCCTGCGATCATGTTGCAAAGGGTTTCCCGATGTTTATCCAGACCGAGGCGACGCCCAATCCGGCGACCTTGAAGTTTTTGCCCGGCCGCGAAGTGCTGGGCGAAGGTCGCGCGGCTGATTTTCCCACGCGGGATGCCGCCGAGCGCTCGCCGCTCGCCATGCGTCTTTTCGCGGTGGAACATGTGGCCGGTGTCTTTTTCGGCAGCGATTTCATCACAGTCACCAAATCGGGTGGCGAGTGGCAGCATATGAAGCCGGCTCTGCTCGGTGCGATCATGGAGCATTTCACCAGCGGCGCGCCTATTCTGTTTGCCGTCGGCAGCAGCGATGACAAGGACGGCCATGCCGCGCATGAAGGCGAGGATGCCGAGATCGTGTCGCAGATCAAGGAAGTGCTTGATACGCGCGTCCGCCCCGCCGTTGCGCAGGATGGCGGCGACATTACCTTTCAGGGCTATGAGGACGGCATCGTCTTCATCAACATGCAGGGTGCCTGTGCAGGCTGCCCCTCCTCCACCATCACGCTGAAGCGTGGCGTGGAGAACATGCTGAAGCATTACGTGCCCGAAGTCGTCGAAGTGCGTCAGGTCTGACGTCCTCGACCGCGCTCTCGCGGCGCAGCCAAATCATCATTCTCCGGAGAACAGGCATGAGCCGCACGCTTGATGACAAGTCGCTCGACATTATTTTCCGCGAAGCGCGCACACATAATGCGTGGACGGACAAACCCGTATCGGACGAGACGCTGAAGGCGCTTTACGATCTGATGAAATGGGGGCCGACCAGCGCCAACTGCTCGCCCGCGCGCATCATCTTCGTGAAGTCGAAAGAGGCAAAGGAAAAGCTCGCCACGGTTGTCTCCGCCGGCAATCTCGAAAAGACCATGGCCGCCCCCGTCACGGCGCTGCTCGGCTATGACGTCGAGTTCTATGAGCGCCTGCCGGAACTTTTCCCGCATGATCTGACAGCAAAGACCTGGTTCAACTGGTCGGCGGAATGGGCAGAGCAGACCGCCTTCCGCAACGGGTCGTTGCAGGGCGCCTATTTCATGATTGCCGCGCGTTCGCTCGGCCTTGATTGCGGCCCCATGTCCGGCTTCGACATGAAGAAGGCGGATGAGGTGTTTTTCGCAGGCACGACGATCAAGTCGAATTTCCTCTGCAATCTCGGCTATGGCGACCCGAAAGGGCTTTTCCCGCGCAGTCCGCGCCTCTCCTTCGATGATGCCTGCAAGATCATCTGATCTGATCTTTAATCCGTAGACGGAGAATCTCCCCCTTGATCCTGCTTGCCTTCGATACGGCGCAAGGCGCGCTCTCGGCGGCTGTGAGCGACGGCGGCGATCTCCATGTGGCGCATTTCGAAGAGCGTACGCGCGGCCATGCGGAAGCACTGATGCCGCTTGTGGACTGCGTGCTGAAAGAAGCAGGCATCGGCTTTGCCGATCTCGATGCGCTGGCTGTCACGGTTGGTCCCGGCACTTTCACCGGGCTTCGTGTCGGCCTTGCCGCGGCGCGCGGTCTTGCGCTTGCCCGCTCTCTCCCGCTTGTCGGGGTGACGACGCTTGAAGCCATTGCAGAACCTGCAGGTGCTGCGGCGGATGAAATCACCATCGCGACATTCGATGCGCGGCGCGATGAAATCTATATGCAGGCTTTTGCAAATGATCTCGAAGCCCTGACGCCACCGCTTCTGCCGGGGCTTGGCGAGGCAGAGGCGCATCTGCCGCAAGGAAATCTTCTGCTGGTGGGCACAGGCGCGCCGCTTCTTGCTGAAAGGCTTGAGAAGGGGGCGAGGTCTTTCCGCCTGTCTCCTGCCCGCCCGCAGCCCGATGCTGCAGCCTTGCTGCGCATTGCACGCTCACGGATCGAGGCGCAGGGGCTTGACGCATTCCGCGTCGCACCGGAGCCGCTTTATATCCGCGCGCCCGATGCAAAGCTCCCCGGCGGGCGCGATCCGGGTGAGGCCGCATGAGCGGCGAGAGCACAAAGCCCCGCCCGGCAGATGCCTCGCTTGCTGCACCCATGGCGGTACTTCATGGCGCCTGTTTCGACGAGGCCTGGGACGCTTCTTCCATCACGCGGCTTCTCGCCATGCCCGGCGCCTTTGCCTATGTCGCCGATGCAGCAGAGGGCGGGCTTGACGGGCTGGTGATTGCGCGGCTCGGCGGCGGTGAAGCGGAAATCCTCACCATCGGCGTTCATCCGCAGGCGCGCGGCAGGGGGCTTGGCCGTCTTCTTCTCGAAGTGGCAGCGGCTCATGCGGTGGCAGGCGGGGCGGAAGCGCTCTTCCTCGAAGTCGCCGAAGACAATCTCCCCGCGCGCCGCCTCTATGAAACCTGCGGCTTTGTCGTGGTTGGCAGGCGCCCCGGCTACTATCGCCGCAAGGATGGCGCGGTCGCCGCGCAGACGCTGAAGTTCGACCTGCCGCCGCCTGTCACCCTGTCATAAATCCTTGATCGGAGAAGGGTTTTTCACCCGATAGTGATCGCGCGAAAAGGTGCGTGAGGATGACAAGCACAGGGCGGTTGGCTATGATGCGCGAAATGACCGAAAAATTTACAGCCTTGCGCCCCGAAGACACGCCTGCCGACCCGGAACGGATCGAAAATCTTTGCATCGATAAAGGGATGCGGATGACGGATCAGCGCCGCGTGATTGCGCGCGTTCTTTCCGTCGCAACCGATCACCCGGATGTGGAAGAGGTCTATCGTCGCGCTGCTGCCGTGGACAACAAGATCTCGATCGCCACTGTCTATCGCACGGTGCGTCTCTTTGAAGAGGCGGGCATTCTGGAGCGCCATGATTTCCGCGATGGCCGCTCGCGCTATGAGCAGGTGCAGGACGAACATCACGATCACCTGATCGATCTGCAAACCGGCACCGTCATCGAATTCCACAATGAGGAAATCGAACGGCTGCAGCAGATCATCGCGCGCGAGCTTGGCTATGAGCTTGTCGATCATCGGCTCGAGCTTTATGGCGTACCGCTCAACCGCACAAAAAAGCCCGAAGCCGGGAACCAGGAATAAGGCTGGTCGGAATCCGGCCCGAGGGGTGGAAGACGCATATGGCAACCGCGCGCGCTGCCGTTCTTCTCGCAGGTTTCATGCTGTCGGCACTCATTCTGATGCCGGTGCAATGGGCAGGGCTGAAATTCGGCCTGTCCTATGCGGACACGCTGCCGAACCGCTATCACCGTTTCCTATGCTGGCTGGTCGGCATCCGCGTTGTTCGCCGTGGCGAGCCCTATCGCAAGGGCGCCTGCCTGATCGTCGCCAACCACACCTCATGGCTGGATATTCCCGTCATCGCCTCGCTTGAGCCCTGCTCCTTTGTTGCGAAAAGCGAAGTGGCGGGCTGGCCCTTTTTCGGCACGCTGGCAAAACTTCAGCGCACCGTCTTTGTGGAGCGCGAGCGCCGCACCCGCACCACCCATTCGCGCAATGAAATCCATTCGCGCATTGCCGAGGGCGACCGGCTGGTGCTTTTCCCCGAGGGCACCTCGAGCGATGGCAACCGCGTACTGCCTTTCAAGAGCGCGCTGATGAGCGTCGCCCAGCTCACCATCGTCAATGGCGAGGAAGACCGGGAGGACGATCTCGTCGTCCAGCCGCTTTCCGTCGCCTATACCAGGCTTTATGGCATGCCGATGGGCCGCTATTTCCGGCCCTTTTTCGCCTGGTATGGGGATATGGAGCTTTTCCCCCATCTCTGGGAGGCATTCACGCTCGGCCCCATCGAGGTGGTGGTGGAGTATCACAAGCCTGTCACCATCCGCGAAATCGGCAATCGCAAGGCGCTCGCCGCCTATTGCGAGGACCGCTGCCGGGAGGGGCTTATCCGGGCGCTGCGGGGCGGAACACCCGCTAAAGCTCCCGAAGCCGTGATGGAAGAGCCCGCCCAACCGCTTGCGGCAGGGGCCTGAGACGGGCTATTGAGGCCCAAAGCGGTCGCAGAAGCCGGCCGATCCGTGATAGGC
>NZ_JBATWS010000416.1:0-1884 GCF_049672805.1 Parvibaculum sp. | reverse complement strand
GCCTTTCACGATCCGGTCTCCGGCGGGGGCGCCTGTTTCTGGCGTCAGACCGGAAAGGTCGAAGGGAATGAGGTTTGTCGTCATGTGGTGCTCCCCGGATTGTCTGCCGCAAGTCTAGCACGGGAGGCGCTCTGGCCAGCGGCTTGCGTGGGAAGGCCATGCACCGCGTTTCTTCGCTCCAGAACGGCGCGAAGCGTTTCGGAATGATACAATGAGCGTCTCTACTGAAGATTTTGCTGCGCCCGCCGACCTGACCGCTCCTCCTTCCCGCCCTCATGGACGATGTGCGCGCTTTCGCTCCGGCTATGCGGCGCGGCTCGCCCATGCGGCGGGTATCACCATCTTCGAGGATTTCGCGGCGGCGGAGCCAATCTGGCGGAATTTTGAGGCGCAGGCCGCTGGCACGGCCTTTCAGAGCTTTGACTGGCTTTCCATCTGGCACCGACATGTCGGGCAGGCTGCAGGGATCGAGCCTGCCATTGCGGTGGTGTCGCGGCAGGGTGAGACGCTGTTGCTTGCCCCTTTCGGCATTGAACGCAAGCTCGGGCTACGGCGACTGATCTGGCTCGGCGGAAAGCTTGCCGACTACAAGGCGCCGCTTCTCGCGCGGGATTTCAGCACCCATGTCTCCGAACGCGAATTTCCCGCGCTGTGGCACCAGCTTCGTGCGGCGCTGCCACCGCATGATCTTGTGATGCTGGAAGACCAGCCCGTATCGCTCGGGACGCCCGAGCATCCGATTGCCAATCCGTTCGCTGCGCTCACCAGCGATGAAGCGCCGGATGTGGCCTATGTGTTCGATCTGCCCGCAGATTTTGAGAGCTTCTCCAAACGCTATCGCCCGGAGACGCGGCGCGCTGACCGTGCCAAATGGCGAAAGCTCACGGCGGAGGGAGAAGTGACGTTTCGCTTTGCGACCTCGCCGGAAGAGCGCTGCGAGATGACGGAACGCGTCCTCGCGCGCAAGGCAGCGCAGCTTGCGGCGCAGGGCATTTCCTCCATCTTCACCGATCCCCGGCATCTCGCGGCGTGGCGCGAGCTTGCCATGCTGCCGGAAGATCGCCGGCTGCTGGAAGTGGCGGAACTGCGGCTCAATGGCGAATTCCTGTCGGGCAGCGTGGGCCATTATCGAAACGGGCGCAGCACGCTGATGGTGCATACTTACGACCCGGCGCGGCTTCCCAAACTCTCGCCGGGCCGGCTTCACTTACTGCGACTCATTCAGTCGAGCATCGAGCGCGGCGTCGGCGTTTATGATCTTTCGGTGGGCTATCTGCCTTACAAGGAAAGCTTCTGCGACCAGCCTACCGAGATGCGCAACCTGATCACCGCCACATCGCCACTCGGCCTGCCTGCGGCACCTGCGTTGCGCGCCGGGCAGGCGCTCAAGCGTTTCGTGAAGAATGACGAACGCCTGATGTCTGCTGTCCAGACGCTTCGCGGCTTGCGCGCCAAGAAGTGATACTCATATTGCCAATTTAATGGGCGTCGGCTGGTCTCTTCTTTTTACACGGGGCGTCAGGAGGGGCGCTGATCCCAGGGCTCCAGTACGCCCGCAATACGGCGCGGCATGGGCGCATCAAGCTGCGCAATGGTGGCTGCTGAAATCTCCTCATGGGTCAGCCAGCGGGAGGTATCCTTCTCGCGCATGAAGCCGAGGATTACCTGCGCATAGATGATATCCGGCTGATGGGCGAGGGCATCGGCGCGGAGCGTGGCGATGGAGGCCTGTCCTTCTGTTCCTGTGAGGATGGAGCGGCTGCCCATCACTTCCACGAGAAGCCCTTTCGGCGCGATGAAGGCATCAAGCGCGGCGCGCAACAGTTCCGCGCGGGGGCGTATCCATGTCAGGGCGAGATCGAAAGGCGCGTAAGGCTCAAGCGC
>NZ_JBATWS010000415.1:0-1800 GCF_049672805.1 Parvibaculum sp. | reverse complement strand
TGATGTTTCTCCCGATTGTTTATGCGTTTGTTGTTATGGACGCGCTGGCTCGCGTATTTGGCTGGCAGAATCTCTCACTCACCGGGACGCAGTTGCCATCCGGCGTTCCAGATAAGTTCCGTAGAGCGAGAGCGGCCAACAAAGGAGGAAATACAGAAGTCCGACGACACCGAAGACGAGCAACGGCTTGAAGGTCTGGTTGGAGACGATGTTCCCGGACCGCGTCAATTCCGTGAAGCCGACGATGGCGGCGAGAGAGGTGCCCTTGATCAGCTGAACGAGAAAACCAACCGTTGCCGGCAGAGAGATGCGGATGGCCTGCGGCAGGATCACGTCCTTCATCCGCGTGACGTAATGCAGGCTCAGCGCCTTGGCCGCTTCGGTCTGGCCACGCGGAACGGCCTCGATCGAGCCGCGCCAGATCTCGCCGAGAAAGGCACTGGCGTGCAGCGTGAAACCGATTGCAACGGCAATCCACGCATCGAGCTTGAAGCCGATCAGTGCCAGTCCGTAGTAGACAACGAAGAGTTGCATCAGCAACGGGGTGCCCTGGAACAGGGCAATGTAGCCGGCGGCGCTGCGCTCCAGCGGCCCGATGCCGGACGTGCGCATCAACGCCACAGCGAGGCCGAAAATGCCACCGCCGACAAAGCCCACCGCAGAGAGTAGCACAGTCCATTCGAGGCCAGTGAGCAGAAAGAGGAATGTATCCCAGTTCATGGTTTCCTCACTTCACCGGATAACTGAAGTAGTGGTTAGATATCAGCGCGAAGAAGCGCATGATCATCCAGGAAATAACGAGATAAAAAAGCGTGATCGTGCCATAAACCTCAAAACTGCGGAAGCTTTCGGCTTCAATGCGCTGCGCCACAGATGTCAGCTCATAGGCCGCGATCGCGGAGGCGACACTGGTCGTCAGCGTCAGCAGCACGAACTGGCTCGTGAGTGAGGGAAAGATCGCACGCAGCGCAGGCTTGAGGACGATGAGACGAAAGATCTGCCCCTTGTGCAGACCGAGCGCCAGGCCCGCCTCGATCTGTCCTTTGCCAATCGACTGCACGCCGCCGCGGATGATTTCGATGGCATAAGCGCCGCCGTTGATACCAAGCGCAATGATGGCCGTCGGAGTTGGATCGAGCCGGATGCCAATCATGGGCAAGGCAAAATAAACAAAGAATATCTGCACCAAAAATGGCGTATTGCGAACAATCTCGACAAACGCCTTCACCAGCCACCGCGCCGGGGCGAAGGCGGAGTCGCGCAGGATGAGGCCGCCGATGCCGATAACGATTGCAAGCGCCATTCCTCCAAAAGCCAGGCCAAATGTGCCCAGACATGCCAAAAGAAGATCTGGAAGACCTTCGATGACCGGCGCAAAATCAAAAGTATAGTTCATCGCCTCTCCTTGAGCGGCCATTCTGCCAGACTGATCCACCTGACATTCTATTTGCAGCGGTTGCCCATATCGCTTGGGTCTTGTTATTGATCTGTCAATTAGCAGGTGCGTGGTGGCAGCCGTATCTGGTCACCGAAGTCGATGATGAAGAGAGAATCCGCTTCGTCTTCGGATCAAGTATTTTCTTATGATGTTCCAATCATAAACAGCTGTTCTGAGCTGTAGGTGCGACACCAAAGCAATTTACTGTCGTGTCGCGAGTGATCTCGCGCGATATTCTTCTCCTCCATAGTCGATGGAGAGTAGCGCTAACGCCACAACGTTAATTCACGACGCTGGAGGCCGACAGCCTCTTTGTCTTTGCGCTGGGCGCTGCGATGTCTTCTTAAGTGTCGAGACTAACC
>NZ_JBATWS010000414.1:0-1529 GCF_049672805.1 Parvibaculum sp. | reverse complement strand
AGCACGCGAGCGTGTTGTCGAGGTGGCGGGTGATGGCTTTGCGCGGACCGTGCGCGAGCTTGCTGAAGAGGCAGGTGTGTCAGATAGCGTCGTGCGCGGGCTTGTGGATGCGGGCACGCTTCTTCCCGTCGATGTGCCGACGGAAGCGCCCTTTGATGAGCCGGATCCTGAAAGAGAAGGACATTCCCTTTCGCCCGAGCAGGCGCAAGCCGCCGAAAAGCTGCGTGCCGCCGTGCGGGCCGGACGCTTCTCCACCACATTGCTTGATGGCGTAACCGGCTCTGGCAAAACGGAAGTCTATTTCGAGGCCGTGGCAGAAGCCTTGCGGGTGGGCAAGCAGGTGCTGATCCTGCTGCCGGAAATCGCGCTGACGAGCCAGTTTCTGGAGCGGTTTGAACGGCGGTTTGGCTGCCGCCCGGCTGAATGGCATTCCGATCTTCCCTCGCGCGAGCGGCGGCGTGTCTGGCGCGGTGTGGCGGAAGGGCGGGTGCGTGTGGTGGTGGGCGCGCGCTCGGCGCTTTTCCTTCCTTTCCCTGCGCTCGGCCTCATTGTCATTGATGAAGAACATGATGCCGCCTTCAAGCAGGAGGACGGCGTTCCCTATCATGGGCGCGATATGGGGGTGGTGCGGGCCTCGCTCGGCCAGTTCCCCATTATATTGAGTTCGGCCACGCCCTCGCTTGAGACGGCGGTGAATGCGGAGCAGGGGCGCTATGGATTGCTCCGGCTTTCCGCGCGGCATGGCGAGGCGGTGCTGCCGCGAATCAGCGCCATTGACATGCGCGCCCATCCGCCCGAGCGCGGGCGCTGGCTGTCGCCCATCCTCACGCGGGAGATATTGAGCGCGCTGGAGGCAGGGGAGCAGTCCATGCTCTTCCTCAACCGGCGGGGCTATGCGCCTCTCACCCTTTGCCGGACCTGCGGCCACCGCATTGAATGTCCGCAATGTTCGGCATGGCTCGTCGAGCATCGTTTCCGCCGCGAGCTTGCCTGTCATCATTGTGGCTATACGGCCCCTGTGCCCAGGGCTTGCCCGTCCTGCGGGTCGGAAGAGGCGCTGATTGCCTGCGGGCCGGGGGTGGAGCGGATTGCGGAGGAGGTGGCCGAGCTTTTCCCGGAGGCCCGCACCGCCATTGTTTCGAGTGACAATTTGCGGGGGCCAGCTGCCCATCAGGCCGTTTTTGCGGCCATCGAGGCGCGCGAGATCGATATTGTCATCGGCACGCAGATCGTGGCGAAGGGGCATCATTTCCCTTGGCTCACTCTGGTTGGCGTGGTGGATGCCGATCTTGGCCTTGAAAATGGAGACCTGCGGGCGGGCGAGCGAACTTACCAGCTTCTTCAGCAGGTGGCGGGGCGCGCGGGCCGGGCGGAACGTCCGGGGCGGGTTTTCCTGCAATCCTTCATGCCCGAGCATGGCGTCATGCAGGCGCTTGTCTCGGGGCAGCGCGATGCTTTCCTTGCGCGCGAGGCGAGCGCCCGGGAAAGGCTCGGCCTTCCGCCGTTCGGGCGGCTGGTCGGCATTGTCG
>NZ_JBATWS010000413.1:0-1679 GCF_049672805.1 Parvibaculum sp. | reverse complement strand
GATATAGGTTGTAGGTTCAAATTGGCACAATTCAGGATTGTACCGCAGGCAAAGACCGGGGCAGGACATTCATGCGTGTCCTGATTGCAGGCGAACAGCCGGTTTATTGCGAAGGCTTGGCCGCCATTGCGCGCCGTCTTTTCCCGCAAGGCGATATTCGCATCGCGGGCGGCCATTGGCGTGACCTGGTATCCGAGACCGATAGCGCCGATATGGTGCTGGTCGATATAGGCAATCCGCTCTCGCTTGCCGATCTTGAGGCGCTTGCGGGCAGGCAGGGTGCGCGTGTGGTTGTTTTCTCCGATCGGCTGTCGCCCGCTTTCGTCCGGGATGTCATGGATCTCGGCGTTGCGGGTTTTGTTCCGAAAACGCTCGCCGTCAATCTCATGGAGGGCGCGCTTCGCCTCGTCGAGATGGGCGGGCGTTACGTGCCCGATATTCTGCTCTCAACGCGCAGCGAAGGCTTTGCCGAAGCGCCGGACAGTTTTGCAGCCGCAAGCCATCAGAAGCTCACTCCCCGCCAGCGCGAGGTTCTGGCCGAGATCGGCAAGGGCCGGTCGAATCAGGAGATTGCGGAGGTGCTGGGCATCTCGGTTGCCACGGTGAAGCTCCATGTGAATGCGGTGCTTCAGGCGCTTGGTGTGCGCAACCGAACGGAAGCAGCCCTGATCGCGCATCGGACAGAAAGCGCATCCGTGGAGGGCCAGCTCTGAGCCTGTCCCGGAAGCATAAGGGCGCTTTTGGCGGCCTCTTCCTTCTCACCCTCTCGCTTGCGCTTTTTCCGCAGGCAGCGCGCGCTGTCTCCTGCTCGCTTCAGCAGGGCGAGCATGTGCGGATCGTTGGTGTCGTTGATGGCGACACGGTGGTTCTCGCAGATGGCCGCGAAGTGCGGATGATCGGCATTCAGGCACCGAAACTGCCGCTCGGTCGAAAGGGGTTCAAGGCCTGGCCGCTCTCGCCGGAAGCGAAGGCGCGGCTTGTGGCGCTTTCAAAGGGCAAGGACGCGCGGCTTCGCTATGGCGGTGCGCGGGAAGACCGGCATGGCCGCGTGCTCGCCCATATTTTTGTCTCAAGCGGGCAAGGCGAAGTCTGGTTGCAGCAACAGATGCTCGCGGAAGGTCTTGCGCGTGTTTACACCTTCCCGGACAACCGCTCCTGTGCGAGCGAGCTTTTGCAGGCGGAGCAAAAGGCGCGTGCTGCGGCGCGAGGCATCTGGCGCGACCCCTATTATGCGATCCGCAAGGCGGAGAATGTGGGTGTGCTGGAGCAGCTTGAGGGGCGCTATGAGCTTGTCGAGGGCGTTGTCACTTCCGCCTCGCTCGTCCGCGACCGGCTCTATCTCAATTTCGGGTCCGACTATCGTGCCGACTTCACGGTGACAGTGAAGGAGCGGGACATTAAGCTCTTTCAGCGCACGGAACCCTGGACCTTCATTCTTGCACAGGCCGGAAGCGGCGCGCGCGATCTTGCGGCTCTTGTCGGAACGCCGCTTCGTATTCGCGGTTGGCTTGGCCAATATAACGGCCCTGAAATTGTGGTGACGCATCCCGAACAGATCGAGTTTGCGGGCGCGGCAACCCGAAAGAACAGTCGAGAGAATTAAACCGCCGGGAGGAGATAGCGATGTCGGTCCTGAAGCCTCGCTTCCTTGCTGTGGCGCTTGTCACCGCGCTTGGTCT
>NZ_JBATWS010000412.1:0-14858 GCF_049672805.1 Parvibaculum sp. | reverse complement strand
GCCTCGATCAGTTCCTTCGCGGTGCGTGCAAGAGGCTCCGCGAAGAAGGTTGTGATCTCTCGCGCACGCTCTTCCGAGCTGTCACGCATCAGCACCGTCAGCAGCCGGTAGAGATAGGGATAGCGGAAAAAGGTGCGGATAACGCCTGCAATATGCCGCCGCAGCTTTTCGGCAGGTTTCATGTCGAGAGACAGAAGCCGGTCGAGTTCGTTGAGCGCCGTGGTGGCGTCCCGCTTGGCAAGCTCCAGCAACAAACCTTCCTTGCCCCCGAAATAATAGCTGACCAGGGCGACATTCACTTCCGCCCGCGCCGCAATATCGCTCAGGGGCACGTCAATGGTCTGGCGCTCGCTCATGACCAGGCTTGCCGCATCCAGCAGCAAATCCCGCGCAGCGGGGCGCTGGGGCGCCGCCCGCGCCTTCCCCTTTTCATGCCCCTCCACGAAAGGCCTCCTTGCAGGACCGCGATTTTCGATTTAAATGTAGATTTAAATTTTTAAATGCGCCATTAAAAATAACCGCGCAAGCGGATTTTGGGGAGGCAGGCATGAAGGTCACAGCGGCGGTTGCGCGCGCCCCCGAGGCGGATTTCAGCCTCGAGGAGCTCGATATCGACGATCCAAGGCCGGATGAAATTCTGGTCCGTGTGGTCGGCGTGGGCCTCTGCCATACAGATCTCGTCTTCAAGGCGTCCCAGACCATCGCGCTGCCCGCTGTTTTCGGCCATGAAGGCTCAGGGTTTGTCGAAAAGGTCGGAAGTGCGGTCACGAAGGTCGCGCCGGGGGACCGGGTTGCCATCACCTTCCGCTCCTGCGGCGAGTGTCCGCGCTGCGATGCGGGTGACGCCGCCTATTGTCACACCATGCCGATGCTCAACTATGCCGGCATGAGGCCCGATGGCAGCAAGGCGCTTCGTGCGGGCAGCGAGGAGATTGCGAGCCATTTCTTCGGCCAGTCCTCCTTTGCCACCCATTGCATCACCTATGAGCGCAATGTGGTGAAGGTGCCCGAGAGCTTCCCGCTGGAGCTTGCCGGCCCCCTTGGCTGCGGCATCCAGACAGGCGCGGGCGGCATCATGCGCTCGCTTGCCTGTGAGAAGGGCTCATCGCTTCTCGTGCTGGGTGGGGGCGCGGTTGGCCTTTCCGCCGTGATGGGCGCGGTGGTGCAGGGTTGCGAAACCATCATCGTGCTTGAACCGCATGAGGCGCGCCGCAAGCTCGCGCTTGAACTCGGCGCGACCCATGCGCTTGATCCGGCAGAAGCAACTGATCTTCCTGCCGCCATTCGCGCGATTCTGCCTGCGGGTGTCGATTACGCTTTCGACACGACAGGCATTCCGCCGCTTCTTCAGGCAACGATGGGTTGCCTTGCGCCCAAGGGCACGCTCGGCGTTGTCGGCATTGCTCCGCCCGGAACGCCCATGCCGGGCGACCTGATGACGGCCGTTACCTTCGGCCACACGGTGAAGGGCATTATCGAGGGCGACAGCGACCCCGATACTTTCATTCCCGAATTGATGGAGCTGCACGGTCAGGGAAAGCTGCCATTTGACCGGCTCGTCAAAACCTATCCGCTGAGCGAGATCAATCAGGCCATTGCCGACCAGCATGCAGGCAAATGTGTGAAGGTCGTTCTTCTCACGGGACAGAAATAAAACAGGTTACCGAAACAGGGAGATACATGAATGTCCGACGCATATATCATTGACGCCTGCCGCACACCGCGCGGCATTGGCAAGGTGGGCAAAGGCTCGCTTGCCCATCTGCATCCGCAGCATCTTGCTCGCACCGTGCTGGCAGCCCTTGCCGAGCGCAACAATCTGAACACCGCCGAAGTGGACGACGTGATCTGGGGCACTTCTTCCCAGCGCGGCGCGCAGGGCGGTGACATGGGCCGCATGGCAGCGCTTGATGCGGGCTATGATATTCGCGCCTCTGGCGTGACGCTTGACCGTTTCTGCGGCTCGGGCATCACGACGGTGAACCTTGCCGCAGCGCAGATCATGTCCGGCATGGAAGATCTCGTCATTGCGGGCGGCACCGAAATGATGAGCTACACCTCGGCGACCGCAGACCCGAAGACGCCACCGATGATGGATGCCGGCAACCTCTCGCTGCGCAAGAAGCATCCGCAGTCGCAGCAGGGCGTTTGCGCCGACGCGATTGCAACGCTCGAAGGCATCGACCGCAAGGCGGTGGACGAGCTTGCTCTCCTCTCGCAGCAGCGCGCGGCCAAGGCCATTGAAGAGGGCCGTTTCAACAAGTCGCTCGTCACCGTTTACAATGACGACGGTTCGGTCGCCCTCGACCATGAAGAGTTCCCGCGTCCGCAGACGACGCTTGAAGGTCTTGCCAGCCTGAAGCCGTCCTTCGAAGCATGGGCGGGCATTCCCGTTGATGCGGAAGGCACGACCTATGGCGATCTGATCCGCAAGAAGTATCCGCAGCTCACCAAGATCAACCACATCCACCATGCCGGTAACTCGTCCGGCGTCGTGGACGGCGCGGCGGCGATCCTGCTTGCCTCCAAGCGCTATGCGGAGAAGAACGGCCTGAAGCCGCGTGCGCGCATCGTTGCAACGGCGAATATGGGTGACTGCCCGACGCTGATGCTCAACGCGCCGGTTCCCGCCGCAAAGAAGGTTCTCGAAAAGGCCGGTCTCAAGGTTGAGGATATCGACCTCTTCGAAATCAATGAGGCCTTTGCCGTTGTCGCCGAAAAGTTCATCCGTGATCTGAATCTTGATCGCGAAAAGGTGAATGTGAATGGCGGCGCCTGCGCGCTCGGCCATCCCATCGGCGCAACCGGCTCGATCCTCATCGGCACCGTGCTTGATGAGCTTGAGCGCCAGGACAAGCGCTACGGCCTCGTCACCATGTGCGCGGCAGGTGGCATGGCGCCGGCCGTCATCATCGAACGTCTCAAGTAACAGTGGTTCAATGGGCGGAAGAGCTTCTTCCGCCCGATCCTTTACGGGGGTTGCATCACATGACCTACACGATCACCGAACTCGCCAATGAATTCGGCATTACGCACCGCACATTGCGCTTCTATGAGGAGAAGGGGCTGATCGAGCCGGAACGGCGTGGTCAGACACGGATCTATTCGGCACGCGACCGGGCTCGTCTCCGGCTGATCCTCAATGGTCGTGAACTCGGCCTGACGCTCTATGAGATCAGGCAGATCCTTGATTCCTACCGCAAGGATGATCTGAGCGAGCAGAACCGGATTGCCTCAAACTTCTTCCGCAAGCGGCTTGCCGCTGTGAAGGAGCAGCGTCGCCGCGTCGAAAACCAGATCACGCGTCTGCAGGCTGCCTGCGAGCGGTTTGGCGGCGAGAGCATCAAGGCGTCCGTCCCCTCGTCGCACCGCGCCTCCGAGCCGGAGCTTCGGACGGGCACGCATTGACCGACCGTAATTTCTGAATCGTCAATGAGGCCGGACGGAGCTAGTCTTTGTCCGGCCTTAATTATAAGAGCGCTCCGGCGAACGGAGCTTATAGGGAGAATGGAAGGCATGAGCGAATACAAGCTCCTCATCAACGGAAAGCTCGTCGATGGCGCGAAAACATCGAATGTCCTGAATCCGGCCACGGAAGAACCTGTCGCCGCCTGTCCGCGCGCCTCGGAAGCGCAGCTCAATGAAGCGGTCGCCGCCGCCAAGGCCGCCTTCCCGGCCTGGAGCGCGAAATCGCTCGATGAGCGCAAGAAAGTGCTCAACGCCATCGCTGATGTGATCGAGGCAAATGCCTCCGATCTCGCCCGCCTGCTGACGCAGGAACAGGGCAAGCCCATCGGTGATGCAACGGGTGAAGTTTATGGCACCGCCGCCTTCTTCCGCTATTTCACGGCGCTTGATCTGCCGGTGAAGGTGATCGAGGACAGCGAGGGCAAGCGTGTTGAAGCGCATCGTCGTCCGCTCGGTGTCATCGGTGCCATCGTGCCGTGGAACTTCCCGATGATCCTCATGGCCTTCAAGCTGCCGCCCGCCCTTCTCGCAGGCAACACGGTGGTGCTGAAGCCTGCACCGACCACGCCGCTCACTTCGCTGAAGCTCGGCGCGCTCATCAAGGACATTGTCCCCGCAGGCGTCGTCAACATCCTTGCCGATGAAAATGATCTCGGTGCTCCGCTCACTGCGCATCCGGATGTACGCAAGATTTCCTTTACCGGCTCCACCGCGACCGGCCAGAAGGTGATGGCGGGCGCAGCCGGTCTCCTCAAGCGCATCACGCTCGAACTCGGCGGGAATGACGCAGGCATCGTGCTGGATGACGTGAACCCGAAGGAAGCCGCGCCAAAACTCTTCCAGAGCGCCTTCCAGAATTCGGGTCAGGTCTGCATCGCCATGAAGCGGCTCTATGTGCATGAAAGCATCTATGACGAAATGTGCGAGGAGCTTGCCACCATCGCGAACAATACCGTTGTCGGTGATGGTCTGGAGCAGGGCACGCAGCTCGGGCCGCTTCAGAACCGTATGCAGTTCGAGAAGGTGAAGGCACTGATCGACGAGGCGAAAAAGGATGGCAAGGTGATCGCCGGGGGCGATGTGCCGTCCGACAAGGGCTATTTCATCCGCCCGACCATCGTGCGCGACATCACCGATGGGTCCCGCCTTGTTGATGAAGAGCAATTCGGTCCCGTGCTTCCGGTCATCAAATATTCGGACCCGGAAGATGCAATCGCCCGCGCGAACGCATCGCCTTACGGTCTTGGCGGTTCGATCTGGTCGGCCGACACCAACAAGGCCTATGAGCTTGCGACCAAGCTTGAAAGCGGCACGGTATGGGTGAACAAGCATGCCGAGCTTGCACCGAACATTCCCTTTGGCGGTGCGCGCCTTTCGGGCATCGGGTCGGAGCTTGGCGAGGAAGGCCTTGCCGAGTTCACGCAGCTCAAGATCATCAATGTGGCGAAGTAAGCCGCATCGGCTTCGCGTTGAGCGCCGCCTCCCGGAAACGGGTGGCGGCGTTTTCGTTTCAGGCGGTCAGACCTCGGGCCGGGTCCAGATCCAGGTACCGCAAATCAGCATGGCCGCAAGCGGCGCGAGCGACCAGGGAAGCGGTGCGAAGATGAGCGCGATGACAGCGCTCACAGCAAAGGCCATGAGAGCCGCCTGCTTGCCCTTGCGCGAGATGGCGCCCCTCTCGCGCCAGTCACGAATATGTTTTCCGAAAACGGGATGCTCCACCAGCCACCGCTCCAGCCGCTCATTGCTGCGCGCAAAGCAGAACGCCGCAAGGATGATGAAGGGAACGGTCGGCAGCAGCGGCAGGATCACACCGAGCCCGCCAAGGCCAAGCGCGACAAAGCCGCCAATAAGATAAAGCGTCCTCGACATAAACCCTGCCTGACCGCCCGCCCGCTGAGATGGCTCGCTGTAGCGGATGATAATGAAAGTTGATCTCGATTATCTCACAAGGGGGCGGCGCGCCAAAACTGCGACTTGTGCGCGCGGGTGTCAGGAACGGTCAGTTAACGAATTGACCGCCCCTCATTCTGCGTCCCATGCTGGAGAGGCAGGCCATTCACTGCCGCAACCATGGAGCTGCCATCATGAAATCGTGGCATGCGGTCTTTACGATCATCGCCATCAGCCTCGTTCTGACCTTGATTTCGGTTCCGGCAGAAACATGGCTGACCATCGCAACGCTGAGCCTTGCGAGCGGCGTTTCCGCACTGGCGCTGATGGCCTGTGCAACCATTCTCGCGGCGCGATGGGCGGTAGTTGAAAGCTGCTTCGGCGGGCTCGACCGTGTTTATGATGCCCACAAATGGATTGCCGTGGCGGCTCTTTCTCTCGCCTCGATCCACCTTCTCTTCAAGGCTGGCGATCCTCTGTGGCAGGTGGGGGTGATCCTCGATCTGCCATCCGGATGGACCCGTTTCGTCAGGCAGGCAAGTTTCGTTGCCGTGATGAGCATTGTCTTGCTCGCACTCAACCGGAACATTCGCTACAGCACATGGCGCTGGTGGCACCGCCTGTCAGGGCCGCTTTTCCTCATCGTGATTTTTCACTGGCTCAGCATCAAGTCACCCGTCGCACTTGTCAGCCCCGCCGGTCTGTGGCTGGCAGGGCTCTCGGCGCTCGCTGTCATCGCTGCTGCCTACAAGCTGCTGCTCTACCCGCTGGTGGCGCGCCATGGTCACTACGAGGTTGTCAGTGTCTCGCGGGGTGCAAGTGCGGCAGAAATCGAACTGGCTCCCATGAGCCATCGCGCAAGTTTTCAGCCGGGCCATTTCGGCTTCCTGCGCATGAATGTTGACGGACTGCGCGAGCCGCATCCATTCACCATTGCATCGGGTCCTCGTGAAGACGGGAGGATCTGTTTCGTCATCCGCGCTCTCGGTGACTACACGACCGAGCTTGTCTCACGGGTCGAACCGGGAATGCATGCGGATGTCTATGCCCCCTATGGCCGCTTCGAGAGAAAGCCGGATTGCGCCCACGAAATCTGGATCGGCGGCGGCGTAGGCATATCGCCCTTTATCGCTTGGCTGAGAGACGAGGAAGCGACCGGCTTTGATCGGGTGACGCTGTTCTATTTCTTCACACCGGGCCGCGCTTTTCCCGAAGTGGATGTGCTGAAGGAAATGGCTGAAAAGCGCGGCATAGAGTTCATACCCGTTTCCGCCGGACCCAATTCGGAGATGTTCACAAGGCGCTTTGCCGAACTTGTGACAGGAGCCGACAAGGCCTCGCTGGACATAGCGGTGTGCGGTCCGAAGGGACTGCTCGGCGCGATCCGCGCCCGCGCGGAAAACCACGGCTTCCCCGCCCGGCTCATCCGCCACGAACTCTTCGCCTTCCGCTGATTTGCCGCAACTAACGGGAGTAAATGGCGCACCCGACACGATTCGAACGTGTGACCTCTGCCTTCGGAGGGCAGCGCTCTATCCAGCTGAGCTACGGGTGCCTGAGGCCGGGGAGAACCCGATCCGGCGAAGCGGGCGCAAGGTAGAACAAAGCGGCGGGCCAAACAACTGTGTGTTTCAGCTGATTTGATCAGGGCGTCCGTGCCCCCTTTCTGCTATCCGGCGACCCACCGGCCGGTCTGCCCCGTGGGGGCTTCCCCTGTGCTGCGCCGCCCTGCGTGAGCCGCGGTTACACAATTCGACCTAATTCCCAATGACTTGAGCGGCACCCAAATCAAGATTGGTCAACGGCTGTGTGAATGCCCGGCAATGTGCCGGCGCGTTTACGCCCTTGCAGCCGGGGAGCGGGCGGCGACTTTCGCATGGGTGCGGTGACAAAGAGGCGGGTGACAATGGTGCATGAGGCTTATCAGGAACGCCATTTCGGCATGAATGAACATCGCTCCGAGCGGCCGCGCTCGGTGGCGGACATGCTGGAGTCCGAAGAAACGAGCCGCGCTCTGCTGGAGCGGGCGCGCTGGCCGGAGGGTCCGGTCTGCCCGGGCTGTGGCGCGAAGAATGCCGCAAGCCGCCTGAGCACAAGGCCGGGGCTATGGACATGCAAGGCGTGCCGTCGCTGCCAGTACAGCGTCACATCAGGCACGCATCTCCATCGCTCGCGACTGCCTGTATCGGTCTGGGTGAAGTTCTTTCACCTCACCCATATTGCCAACCGGACACTGACAGCTTCACAGGTCAGTCGCCGCTATAATGTCGCTTACCTCACCGCGAAGAGCATGTTGCGGCGGATCGAGGCGATGAAGGCCGACAGGCCGGAGATGATGGAGCGGCTCGAAACCCTGCTGCGCGATCTCGAAAAAGAGACAGGGCAGGATTAGGGCGCGAGAAAGCGTGCTCAGGCCGCGTTGCTGCGGCCGAGCGCGTTTTGCAGGAAGCCGGTGATCTGCGCGACAGGCACCGGCTTGCGGAACACGGCGACGGCGCCGCAATCGGCCAGGCTCGCATAATCGTATTTTTCCGCTTCGCCCGTCATCAGAATGGTCACGACTTTATGGTCGAGGCCGCGCGCCGCTTCGGCTACGCGCACGCCATCCCATCCCGGCATGTTGACATCCAGCATCAATGCGCGCGGACGCATCCGGGTAATCATCCCGATTGCCTCATGGCCGTCCGATGCTTCGATAACGTCGAAGCCGCGACCGCGCAGAAACTCGGCCATTTCCTGCAACTGAAAGGGATCGTCGTCTGCGACCAGCACACAGGCACGCATCTTCTGTCCTCACATGGGGCACACGGCCGATACCGCGCACCATGGGACCATCAAACGCCATGGGGTTTAACCTCGGGTAAATCCCTGCGTTCCCTCGCGGGACATCAATGTCGAGTTTTGTGAGCGTCGCCGGAAGCAGGCGCAACTGCGTGGAGGTGGCGTTGCTGAAGCAGCCGGTCGAGCGCCTGCAGCGCAAAGGGTTTGTTCAAGGTGCCAAGCAGGCAAATATTGTGCGCTTCGCCAAGGGCACGGCCTGTATCAAGCAAACCGTCGCGCGCACCCGACATGAGGATCACGGCTGTCTCCGTCTTGCGTGGACTCTTTGCCAGCATCAGCAATGCCTCGACACCATTGAAATCGGGCATGTGAACATCAAGCAGGATGAGATCCGGCGCAAACTCTTCCAGCAGCACGGCAAAATCCCGCTCCTCATTTCGCGTGCGCGTCTCATAGCCCCGTATGCGCAATGCTTCCGCACATTCCTGTGCGAGATCATCATCATCATCGAAAATCACTGCGCGCATTTCTTTGCTCTTCTTCGAAATGAGGGCTGGCGGAAATGTGAACCACGATCATATGCGGCCTAACCCACCAGCGTCGGCGCGTTGCACTTCGCGCCATGAACAATCATGTCCATTGCGCCTAGCTTGATACCAAGAGTGTCAAGAAGTGGGTTGATAATATGGCTTTCCAGAGGAGCAAGCGCACCTCCTATAGCAGACAGCAGGGCCGATAAGACTGTTCCTAAAGGCGTCAGATTCAGTATTCCGAGCAAGCTCAGATTGGTGATGCTCAATGCGCTGCCTAGCTGTCCGAACAGGTTTATGTTTGAGTTATTCGGTGTCGGCACAGGCTTGCCGTAGTCAGACACCGTAAATGGAATGTTGTGAGGTCCGTTTGGATTAACAGGTACCGAACCACTTATGCGAAAACTTAGCAAGATCGGAACGCTTATAGTGGCTTCGTTGGTACTGCTCGTGCCGATTCTGAGAAGGCCCGCATCAGTTGCTCCTGACAGAATAACTTGAGTGCCCCCCGTTATGCACGGGATGCTTGCAACGGTAGCGGTGCCTCTTCCCGCCTGAAGATAGATTGGAATATTCAGTATACGGCCAAGAAGAGGAACATTAACTCCAGCCTGAAGCTGAATGCTGACCTGTGCGGTGCTGACCGAATCTCCGACTTTTCCGAGCGCCATATGGGCCATCGGTTCGCCAACGCTGACCGATCCCGTAACGGATGCCAGTGTAGCAACGTTTACATTCGTGTTGAAGCCCACCGCCTTGCCCGTGCCAAGGATCATCGCGCTGCCGGAGAGAAGGTCGAGGACATTGTAGGGAATATCATTCCCCACGGCAGACTGGACGGAGCCGATGGTACGGTTCACGAAGGGTGTGGCGTCGAGAAGCTGGTTCACGGGCACAGTTGCATTGCTCACCGGGCTGAGTGCCGTCTGCAAGGCGAGTTTGGCGGCAGAAGGATTGCCGCTCGCCGTCTCGCCATTCAGCACATCGATTGCCGCATCAAGAATATCTCCCGCAGTGACAGTCGTGCCGAGAAGATCGCCATAGGTGTCCGAACCGACATCAAGCCCCACTTCAGAAGCAAGCGCATCGAGAAAGGTGAGCGCACCGATATTCGTGTCGGCAAGTGCGTTGTAGTCGATCAGGGAAAGGTTGAGCGTGGTCCCGAGCAGGCCACCAAGCACCTGATTGGCAATCCCTTCATTCAGCGAGGCGATTCTCGTTCCCGCCGAGAACGACACATATTTGTTCAACGCCGCGACAGCCACCGTCTCGATTTGCGTCATGTCGCCAAAGCCGAAGAGCCGCGCGAAATAGGTGGGAGAGTCGGTCAGTTGGCGCACACGCACCGCATTGATGTTCGCGGCGCTCACCAGCGTTCCGTCGCTCGCCGTCTCGCCGATCTCGAAATAGCGCTCGGCGGGTGCGCGTGAGGCATCCGATACATAATAGATGCCTCTCGCTTGCACATTCTCCGTCGCGTAATCATTGAGGCTGAATATCGCTTCCGCTGCGGCTTGAGGATTGTCGAGCTGGCGTACCGCGCCGAGCGCGGCGGCGTCTGTTGCGGCCTGTTGCTGGCGCTTTGCATAGAGAAGCGCGCCCGTATCAACCACGATCATCGCAACGGCGAGCGCGAGCATCAACATCAGCGCGCCCATCACGGAAATGACGCCGCTCTCATCTTTCCCGAAATGTGGGAGAACGGATTGAGACAGCCGCGTCATGCTTTCCTCCAGAGCTTGGCCGCAGATCGTGCCACATCGGGCAGAGATCGCCTATCTAGGCATTCGAGATGTTAGCGGAGGATTAACCCGAAATCTTCCGCACACGCATCATGGAAAATCACAAGTGCACCATTGTTAAGGTCGCGCACACAAAAGGACATAAGCCGACACGCTATTGCGAACCACTCCCCTAAAAGGAAAGGGATGAAAACGGCAAAGGCCGTGCGCCTTGCCGGAGCCGGAGGGTGTGAGGGAGAAAGCCATGTCGGGACGTGTTCTTGTTGCCTCTGTGATCTGTCTTGGTCTTGCGGGCTGCGCTGACAAGATTTCCATGTCGTCGGAAGTGGGAGGAAGCGGCAGCCGTAGCCTTGTCAGCAGCGTCACTTCTCCCGGTGCGGGCGGGGGCGGCACAAGCGGTCTTGGCGTCACGGGCAATGAAGGCGTACTTGGCAACGTGCTGGGCACTGATCCGGTCGGCGGTCTTCTTGAAGCAGGGCTTGGGCAGGGCAATCTGGTCAGTGCCATTCTGGGATCAACCGGCGGAACCGGCCTCCTTCCTTCCGCCGCGGCTGTGCTCGCAGGTGAGTCCGGTGCGGAACTCACAGGACTTGGCATTTTCGGTTCGGGCGGGCTTGTGTCCGATCTAGCAGGCACGGACCTTCTTGGTGGCGCGCTTGATACGAGCGGTGTTCTCGGCGCGAGCCTTGCGGGCGGCAATGACGGGCTTCTCGGGTCCATTCTCGATGCGCAGGGCATCGGCGCGCCGCTCGCATCACTCACACAGCCTCTGACGGCGGCGCTGCCGGGAGGAACGCTGCCCCTCAATACGCTGACGGAGGGTCTCTCGAGCGCCCCGGCGCTTGGTGTGACTGGGTCGGGCGGCCTGGTTGCCGATCTGATCGGCGTTGATCTCGTCGGCAATCTTGTGGGCACGAACAACCCGCTGTCCGGCGGAAACAGCGGTCTCGTGGGCAATCTTGTGCCCGTGTCCGAGCCGCCGCTTGGTGTCGTTGGCGATGCCGCCACTGGCGTTCTCGGTATTGTCTCAGGAAGCCAGTCTTCGCCGCTTGCGGGCGCACTGGAGCCTGCCATGCCGGGTCTCGGCGCGCTTCTGGGCGGCGTGAACAACACGGTTGGCAGTGTCGCCGCCCCCGCGCAACAGGTGCTCGGTTCCGCCCCGGTTCTGGGTGATCTCCTCGGCACGCCTGCTGCACCCGCGCCGGGCGCCGCCCAGGGCGGGGTGCTGGAACCGGTCACCGGGGTGATTTCCTCGGTCCCCGTCGTGGGCGATGCACTTGCCCCGGTCACCGGCGCATTGGGCGGCCTTGGCGGATTGCTCGGCAGGCGCTAAAATAAAGCTTGCGAATAAAAGGCCCGGCGAAAGCCGGGCCTTTTTCACGTGCGGTCCATGGCCGCCGGGAAGTATTCGGGCTCTTGATTAGTCCTAAATGCATTGCCGCCGCTTGCGCGACTTCTCGCAACGAGGCCGCCAGGTGGCGTTCAGAAGCTCCCCGTCATTGCGAAGAAAGCGAAGCAATCCAGAGCCGCAGACGTTGTGGCCCACGGCTCGGGATTGCATTCACCACCCAAAGGGACTGTTTGCGCTGACGTGCGGTGCTTCGAGGCGCCGCCTCAGAAGCGCACCTCGAAGGAGACGAACAGCCGCGGATCCTTGTCGCTCTGGGAGAGCGGCACGCGGTTGATGGGCTTGTCGAGCTCGATCCCGAAGGAGAGCCAGCGGCGATTGGAGAAGTTCACGCCGATGCCCGTGGAGAAAAGCCGCGCATCGCCCTGCCTGTCCACATCCGTGTTCCAGACATTGGCGTGATCGACGAATGTATAGGGCGTGATGGACCAGCCACCCAGCGCCTCGCTTTCGAAGCGGTAGCTCGCCTGAATGGAGGCACCAAGCCCGCTATCACCGCTCACTTCCGAATTATTGTAGCCACGGGCAAAGCGCGTGCCGCCAAAGGTGATTTCTTCGGAGCTGAAAAGCGAGTCGGGGCTGTATTGCCCTTCCGTCCGCAGAGTGAGAAGCATCCGTTCCGTCGCAGCATAGTTCACCGTGGCACCAGCTTGCAGCTTGAGGAAATTCGCCGTCGCACCAAGGCGGGAATGCGGCGTGTTCTCCGGCCCCGCATCGAGAACGGAAAAGCCTTTGGTGAGGCGCATATGTGTGCCGACTGTCACGTCCTGCCCGATACGCGAGCTGTAATTCGCTCCGATATGAGCAGCGCGCACGGCATCCCTGCTGAATGTGAAGCCGTTCAGCACATTTTCTGCATCCGTGTAATAGACGCCGAAAAAGGTGTTGAGCGTTTCCTTCGTCGCGCGGATGAGCGGATAGGAAAGTAGGAAATCCGCCTGCTTGCTCACGCTGACAAGCTCGATGCCGGCCGGCAGGTCCGGTTGTTCCGAACTTGCATAGGAAAGACCACCCGAGGCGCGCAGTCCATCCGTGCCGATGAAGCTCGAAAATGCACCGCGCACATATTGCTGCCGCTCGATTTCCGGCGTCGCCAGAACAGTCAGCGAGAACTGGTCACCATAGCCGAAAATATTGTTGAGAAAGCCCGTGAGGTAGGCCTGAAACGGTGCGGAATCCAGATTTGCACGATTGTCCACAGCCGTGGAGGCCGAGAGCTTTTCGCTCGTCACATCAAGCGCGAGCGTTGCGGCGCCTGAGTAGATATCCATGGATTGCAGACGTCCATCGAGCGTCACGCCCGGTATGTCGCTGATGAGCAGCAGATAACGCTCCAGCGTTTCCTGACGGAGCGGGTTCTCGGCAACGATACGGCGGCTGAACTCTTCAACCATGCGCCGCACGGCTTCATCATCGGCCTTGATGCGGATCTCGCCGATATATCCCTCAACAATGCGCACGATCAGCGTGCCGCCTTTTGCAACCTGCGCCGGAATATAAGCCCGGCCCAGCGCATATCCTTCCTTCGCATAGATGGCGTTGACACGATCAAGCGCCGCGCGGAGCTGTCCTGCCGTTATCGGCTGGTTGAGCAGATCATCGAAAGCGGAAGCAAGTATCTGCTCGTCAATGACAGTGGCGCCGACGATGCGCACATTCGAAACCTTGAAGTCGAGAAGCTTTTCCGATGCATCGGGAAGGCCGAGTTCCTCGCGGAGCTTCGGTGTTTCGCGGCGCTCGAGTTCCGGGGCAGGCGGCGGCGGAGAGAGAACCGTGCCGGGCGAGGGCAGGTTCAGCGGGCCAACGCTCTGCGCCAGCGCCGGATGACACATCATGGCAACCCCGGAAGCTGCCGCCAGAAAAATGCTCTTGCTACGGAACATGTCCTCTCCCTCACCAGATATTCCCTGAACTGATCGTACAAGTCAGGGAGAGGCAATAAAGATGAGTACTGTATTTAATTTGAGTAACACGGAGCATTCCGTACACGAATGTCGAGATGTGTGAGTTATGTCGATTATTCGGGCTAAAAAGCGTCACATTTCTGATCGATATCTTGCACACACAATTGGTTCTGCGTCCTAGCCTGTATCAGACGAAAGACAGGAAGTATTTGCAGGGCAGCTCTGTTTGTTGCGTTCGAGTGACTGGCGGCTTTTCCGGGCTGGAAACGAAAGGCACCGATCCACTGCGGAAATCATCTTCATACGAACTCTGCTTCGCACCATCGGTGTGTGAGTTGAATACATCAATTTTATTGAAATATTCGTTCTGTAATCATCAAGTGCGTAGTTGAAGTACTCATTTAATTATTGTCGCCAATTCAAACAAAACGAGCGTTTTACCTAAAATGACCGGTTTAGTATTGGGGTGTTAGCAATTTGTTGACCGTTTCCATTCGTAATTGATCCGAGTTGGAGGAACCGTCGACTCGACGGGCAGGGGTCGCCGCGCGATCCGGGAGGAGGAAGAGGGCATGAACGTCGCAAGACGGATCCAGCAAAATCCTGGTGCTTTGGTTGTGGTGGGCGTGGGTCTCATCGCAGCCGCGCTGGTATTGATCTGGCTCAATCTCTCAGCCCGCAACGAGGCATCTGTATCTTCCGCCGAGGCGCCGGCTGTCGCCGATCGGCCGGCGTCGTCCGAAGTCATTGTCGCGATGCGGGACATTGTGCGCGGTCAGGCGATCACCTCCGGTGATTTGACAACGCGGCGTCTGGAAGGGACAGCACCCGGCGGCAGCTTCGCGGACCGGGAACAGATTATCGGCCGCGTCGCGACGAGAGATATTCGCGCCTCGCAACTCGTCCTGAATGCGGATCTGAGCGCCGATCCCGTCAATGCAGGCATCGCAGCGCTCGTGCCCGAAGGCCAGCGCGCCTTCGCGATCCGCGTTGCCGAAGAAGATATCGCCGGCGGCTTTTTGCAGGCGGGCGACCATGTGGATGTTTTCGTGACATTGCCGGGCGCGGTCTATGGCCAGCAGGCAGGGCTTGGCGGGCCGAGGGAAGATCAGAGCAAAAGCGCGCTGCTGTT
>NZ_JBATWS010000411.1:0-2132 GCF_049672805.1 Parvibaculum sp. | reverse complement strand
AGGTGAAGCTGTGCGTGGCGCCGAAGAAATCCCGCGTCGTGTTGAATTGAAGATCGACCGCCCACACGTCTTGCAGGAAGCCGAGATCCGAGACGCGCAGGAAATCCGTGCCACCCGTGCGGCGAAGCTGGTCAGTGTGTTCCCAGCGATCAAGCGTGGTGTAGCCAAACTTGATTTCCGCACTGTCCACAAAGAGGAACGGATTGGCATGTGTATAGGCAAGGCTGATCGAGTAACGTTCCGTCTCGTCCGTACCCAGCGATGAAAGTGTCGTCGTGCCCGACGCGGTGCCAAGTTCATCATTGAGGACCGTATCAACCTTGCGGTTGAGATAGTCTCCGGTGAGCTTCAGCCGGTTACCGGTCGCCGCATTGAAGACGAGTTTGGCAAGGAAGGAATCCGACTGGAAATCCTGCGGATTGGCAACCCAGCTTGAGTTGGGTTCGATTTCCTCGCCATCGCGGCGAGTGTAAAGACCGAGAAGTTCCACGTTGCCCGCTCGCGCCGCGCCCGTCCCGGTGAAGGAGCGTGTCTTACCAGCGGTTTCGTAGCCGCCCTTGATGGTGCCATACCAGTCCTTGCCAGCCTCATCGAGGTAGTCAGACGGGTCTTTCGTCATATAGGCAACCGTGCCGCCAAGGCCATCTGAACCATAAAGAGCAGAGGCAGGTCCGCGCACGATTTCAAGCGACTTCATGTTTTCAATGTCGAAGAAGTCGCGCGTGAATGTGCCCGGCCCTTCATTGGACTGAGGAAAGTCCGTGGTCGGAAGACCATCCATCAGCACCAGCACGCGGTTGCCGCCAATGCCGCGGATCACATAATTGGTCGCCCCTGCACGGGAAGGCTGATGGCCAACCGACACGCCTGGCTCATAACGGATGATGTCGCGCATGCGAAAAGCATTCTGCTGCTCCATCTCTTCCGCCGTGATGACGGAAACGGTGCCCGCCACATCATGGATCGAGCTTGGATTGCGCGTGGCGGTAGAGGTCACGGCGTCGAGCTGTGTCGCGCGCGGTGCTTTCTCTTCCGTTTCGGTAGGTGTGGTGTCTTGTGCCTGTGCGGCGGTGATGGCGGCAAAAGAAGTCGTCGCCATAAGGAGCGTCAAAAGACGCAAGGAGAGGGATCGCTGTCCCGTCATTGTTGCCATTTCCAGTCCCGGTATGCGTGTGAAAGCATTCCTGGCTGGCTGGCCCCCGCTTTATACCTTGCGGGTCTGGCTGGCTCGGCTGCTTTAGGTCCAACACCGGCTTTTGCCGGCGCTTCTCACTTGATCAGGATGAGCTTGTTGCTGCTGGTCAGACGAAGCCGATAAAGCTCCTCGCCATGACGGATGACGACTTCCTTTCCACTCTGAAAAATCTCCGTACTGTCGAGAGCGGGTACGGAGCCTGCCTTCGTCAGATGGATGATTTTGTCGTCGACGCTGGTCGCCATGTTTAATCTGCTGCCCCTGCGCATCCTCATATGAGAATGACTCGCAGTATCATGAAGAGAATACGTCCGCAACCCATATTTGCGATTCATTTGCGGTAAGCCGCGCAGGGGGGGCGGCTGGGCAGCGATTGGCTCTGTTCTGAATGGGTTCGGGAGGGCCGGGGGCGGCGCGAGGCCGCCCGCACCGGCTTTGGGGTGTTACGCCGCTTCGAAGTTCTCCTCCGCGAACTCCCAGTTCACGAGATGGTCGAGAAAGACATCCAGATAGTCCGGCCGCCTGTTCTGATAATCGAGATAGTAGGTGTGCTCCCACACATCGGTAGTTAGCAGCGGCGTATCCTTTGTGTCGGCAATGGGGGTCTCGGCATTGGCAGTGCCGTAGATGGCAAGCGTCCCGTCTGCGCCGCGCACAAGCCAGCAATAGCCGGAGCCGAACTGACCCGCCGCCTTCTCCTTGAAGATTTTTCGGAATTCATCATAGCTGCCGAAATCCTTGTCGATCTGCTCGGCGAGCTTGCCCTTCGGCTTGCCGCCACCCTTGGGCGACATGGATTTCCAGTAGAAATCATGATTCCAGATCTGGGCCGCATTGGTGAACAGGCCCTTCTTGCTGTCGTCCTTCGCAACCTTGCGGATCAGCGAAACGAGATCGAGCTTTTCGAGGTCGGTCCCCGCGATCATCTTGTTGGCAT
>NZ_JBATWS010000410.1:0-2546 GCF_049672805.1 Parvibaculum sp. | reverse complement strand
GGCATATCTTGACCCCGCAGGCGCAGGGGCCCCTTGGCGAAACTGGTATACGCAGCGGACTTAAAATCCGCTTCCTGCAAGGGAGTGCGGGTTCGAGTCCCGCAGGGGCCACCATTCCATGCGGGCGGGCGTCAAAGTCCGACCGTTGCCATCATCAGCAAATGAGCGGGAATCAGCCGTGGCCGGCGACGGCGTGACGGGGTTCGGAATAAAGCGCCTCGGCGGGCACGCTTTCATCTTCCTTCAGCGCGGGATCGAAGCTGTAGAGCGTGGAGCAATAGCCGCAGATGATCTCCGTATCCCGGCCCATGTCCAGAAAGACATGCGGATGATCGAAGGGAGGAGCCGCACCAATGCACTCGAACTCCTTCACGCCGATGCGGATCTCGCGAACGCCCGCCTCGTTGCAGAATTTCGGTGTCTTGCCGCCCGCCATATTTCGTACTCCGTAGCCCGGGGATTGAGCGCAAACTAGAGCCACCGGACCGGAAGGGCAAGGGGGCAGGCGGAGACCCTGCTGCCGCGCCCTAGACGCCACCCAGCGAGAGGACGGGGCGTTCCTCGCGGGCGAGCTTTTCAATGGCGGCCGGACGTTTCAGCGTGACACGGGCATAGCCGATCTCGATGAGGCCATCCGCCTCCAACGTCTTCAGGAGACCGTTCAATGTCTGGCGCGACACGCCGACGGTTGACGCAAGACTCTCCTGGGAGAGGCGAAACTCGATAGCGCGGCTGCCGGGCCGGGAACGGCCTTCGAGACGTGCAAAATGCAGCAGGCGCTGCGCGAGCCGAGTCATGACCGGCAATGTTGCGGAACTGACGATATGGCTAATGGCGATGCGGTAATGAGCGCAGAGGAGACGCGTGAAGGCGGCATAAAAGGCTGGATTTTCCTTCGTCAGTCTCTGAAACGTATCCCGACCGATCCGAAGCAGCCGCGTGTCGCCAATTGCGTGAGCATCCGAGGAACGCGGTTCGCCATCGAGCATGGAAGATTCTCCGAACCAGCCTCCGGGACCGACGGAGTGAAGATGCGCGATGCGGCCGTCGCTTGAGTTTTGTGCGACATGTACCTCGCCGGAGAGAACAGCGAAGAGGCCGTTCGGCAGGTCTCCGGTAAGGTAGACCGGTGCATCTTTGAGGCGCACGAGGCGAGCTTCTTTCAATATGGCGTCGGCCAAAGGCGCGGGGAGCCCGGCGAACCATTCCGATCGCGACAGGATATGACGTTGCGCGGTGATGTTCATAGAAGCCCGCCTCCTTTGTGCGCAAGGTCCGGAAATCGCCCTAAATTGTCAAGCTCTTTACAATATTAAATGGAGACCTGCGGCAATCTCCGGGTGCTGCGAAGCGGCATGCACAGGCAGATGGGAGCAGGAAAATGGAAAGAGCTCGACAAGTGGCACCGAAGGCATTGGTGCGAGACAGCGTGAGCGAGGCGGAGTGGGCGCTGCGCGTCGAACTTGCCGCCTGCTATCGGATGATTGCTCATCTAGGCTGGGATGATCTCGTCTTCACGCACATCTCCGCCCGTGTGCCGGGAAGCGAAGATCACTTTCTGCTCAATCCATATGGACTGATGTTCGACGAGATAACGGCGTCGTCGCTGGTGAAGCTCGACATCCACGGGAACAAGGTGATGCCGTCCTCTTATGATGTCATTCCGGCGGGTTTCAACATTCACAGTGCGGTGCATGAGGCGCGGAAAGATGCGCTGTGCGTCATCCATCTGCACACGCCAGAGGGTGTGGCTGTGTCCTGCCAGAAAGGTGGACTTCTCCCGGTCTCGCAGACCGCGCTCTATGCGCTCATGTCGATTGCCTATCATCCTTATGAGGGCGTGGCGCTTGAAGAGGACGAGAAACCGCGACTGCAAGCTGATCTCGGCCAGAAGAAAATGATGATTCTCGAAAATCACGGGCTGCTGACCTGCGGACGCAGTGTGGGCGACGCATTTCTTGCCATGTTCACATTGCAGCGCGCTTGTCAGGTGCAGGTGATGGCACAGGCTGGCGGGGGAGAACTGATCGAGATTCCGAAAGCGATCCTCGACGGTATCGGTCGTCAGGTTCGCCAGACACTCGGCAATAGCGGTTCGGATCGGGTCTGGCCGGCGATCATCCGGAAAATGGAACGGCTCGATCCCTCGTTCCGCGACTGACGCCAATCGGCATCCACTTCTTGCATATGGAGAAAGACATGACTCAGGAACAGGCGCATCTTCGCGCGACATTCACGGACATGGCGCAGGGCACACAGGAAGACTGGTCGCGCATCGCAGCCGAGTTTTTGCCTTTTGCCGCGAAGTTGCCTGATCGTGTACTCGATCATCTGCGACTGCTCGATGGCGATTATGGAGGGTTTATCGTTGATCGGCTGACGCATAGTCTCCAGACAGCGACACGCGCCCATCACGACGGACGTGACGAGGAATATGTGGTGTGTGCGCTGCTGCACGATATCGGCGATACTCTCGGAAGCTATAATCACCCTGAGATCGCCGCCGCGATCCTGAAGCCGTTCGTCAGCTATGAAAACCACTGGAT
>NZ_JBATWS010000409.1:0-5853 GCF_049672805.1 Parvibaculum sp. | reverse complement strand
CCGCAATATCCTGCATCTGCGCCGGCCGACCCCGTTCTTCGAGATAGGCAGGCGATGCGTAAAGCCCATAGGCCATATCGCCCACCTTGCGCATCAGCATGTCGCCCTGCGTTGGCCGGGCAAGGCGCAGGGCAATGTCCACATCCCGCAGCGGATTGCCGATTTTCGGCGCCTGACCAATGGCTGCAAGGCGCGGGTCCGTCACGATTTCCAGTTCAAGGCCCGGATGTTCGCGCCGGAAAGTGGAGAACTCCGCCGCGAGCAGCTTGCCCGCGATAACCTCGCCGGCCGCAAGGCGCACCGTGCCTTCAGCTCCCTCGCCCGCCGCCGCAAAGTCGCGGGGAAGCGCCGAAAGCCGCCGGTCCACGGGCTCCAGCGCCTCGACGAGCTTTTCCCCCGCCGCTGTCAGCCGATAGCCCGTGCGCTCGCGCTCGAAAAGCCGGGCGCCCAGATCTTCTTCCAGTGAGGCCACTCGGCGCAAAACCGTGGTCGTGTTCACGCCAAGCTGCTGCCCCGCGCCCGAAAGGCTGCCGGAGGCCGCAACGGCCAGGAAAAAACGCAGGTCATCCCAATTCATCGCCGCTCCACTTCAAAGCGTGGCTGTCGGCAGAAGAATAAAGCCCGGCGCGCCGCCGTAAATGCGAAAATGCAAAATTAGATTTGCGAAAAACCAGAATCAGGTGCCGGAAACGGGTTTCACCATGTCCGCGACCTGTTTTGCCGTCTTGCGGGCCTCATCCGTGTCCCCGGCGCGGGCAAGCGCCACGCCCATCCGGCGGCGCATAAAGGATTCCGGCTTGCCAAAGAGACGAAGATCGCTGCCCGGCATGGCAAGCGCCCTGTCAACATCCTCAAAGGCGATGCCCTTCTCCTCCAGCCCGCCATAGATGACAGCACTGGCACCCGGGGAAAGCTGCTCCACCGAGACGGGCAGACCCAGAATCGCGCGGGCATGAAGCGCGAACTCGCTCTGATATTGCGTGGCGAGCGTAACAAGGCCCGTATCATGCGGGCGCGGGCTCACCTCGGAGAACCAGACCATATCGCCCTTCACGAACAGCTCGACGCCGAAAACACCGCGCCCGCCCAGTGCATCCGTCACCTTTCTGGCAATCTCGCGCGCGGCGGCTAGCGCCCTGTCGCTCATCTGCTGCGGCTGCCAGCTCTCCACATAATCCCCCTTCTCCTGCCGGTGCCCGATCGGCGCGCAGAAGAAGGTATCAATCTCGCCACTCATACCCCGCGCGCGCACGGTGAGCTGGGTGATCTCATAATCGAAATCGATCAGCCCTTCGACAATGACGCGCGGCGCCTCGACGCGCCCACCCGCCATCGCATATTCCCAGGCGGGTTGAACATCATCCGGCCCCTTGAGCAGGCTCTGCCCCTTGCCAGATGACGACATGACGGGCTTCACAAAGCAGGGATAGCCGATACCGCCTTCACTGGCCTCGCGCACTTCTTCGGCGTTGGAAGCGAAGGCATAAGGCGAAACAGGAAGCCCCAGCTCTTCTGCCGCAAGGCGGCGGATGCCTTCGCGGTTCATAGTGAGCTGCGTTGCCCGCGCGGTCGGTATGACTTCAGCAAGCCCGTCAGCCTCGATGCGGGCAAGCTCATCCGTCGCAATCGCCTCGATCTCCGGCACGATAAGATGCGGGCGCTCCTTTTCCACAAGCGCACGCAAAGCCTTTGCATCCGTCATCGCGATCACATGCGCGCGATGCGCAACCTGATGCGCAGGCGCATTCTCATAACGATCAACCGCGATCACTTCCGCACCGAGCCGCTGCAGCTCAATGGTCACTTCCTTGCCAAGCTCGCCCGAGCCGAGAAGCATGACCCGGAAAGCGGATGGGGAAAGCGGCGTGCCGATACGCATGATGCCTCCGAAAGTTGGACGCAGCGGGTTTAGCACATCAGGCAAGGGGGCCAAATGCCGAGATACACCCGGCTCTTGCGACACCCGATGCTGCATGATAATGATTGAACAATTGTTCAATTGAATATATGAATCATGCCTGCCAAAACAAAAGCGGCCCTGCCCCTCCCCGCACTGGCGGAAGACAAGACCTACGAACTCGCCGACATGTTCAAGATGCTGGGCGACCCGAGCCGGCTGCGCATCGTGATTGCAACGCTGGAAGGGCCGGTATCGGTGGGCGAAATTGCCGAAAGGCTGGGCCTCTCAATCTCTCTGGTGAGCCACCACCTCCGGCTCTTGCGTGCAGCACGCCTCGTAATGGCAGATCGGCGCGGCAAGCAGATTTTCTATCGGACCCACGACCAGCATGTTGCGCGTGTCATTGATGACATGATTGCCCATGTGAACGAAGAGGCGGAGTGAGGACGGCATGAGCGCACATAACCACAATCATCCGCATGACCACGCGCACCATCATGGCCACAGTCACGGGCACCAGCATGGCCACGGACACGGCCATGCCCATGGCAGCACCAATGAGAAGCGCGTCCTCTTTGCCATGTGGCTCACCGGCGGCTTTATGGTGCTGGAGGCAGCGGGCGGCATCATCTCCGGCTCACTCGCCCTTCTCGCCGATGCGGGGCACATGCTCACCGATACGGGCGCGCTGTTTCTCGCGTTCATCGCCACGCGCCTCGCCCGCCGTCCTGCGGATGGCGCGCGCTCCTACGGTTATGCACGGGCCGAAATCCTTGCCGCTTTCGCAAATGGCCTGCTCATGGTCGGCGTCGTTGCCTGGATCGCAGCGGAGGCAGTGAGCCGCGTCATGTCGCCCTCGCCCGTGATGGGCGGTACCATGCTTGCTGTTGCCGTGGCGGGGCTTCTGGTCAACATCATCGCCTTCAGGCTGCTGCATGGCGGCGAGCAGACACTCAATATGCGCGGCGCGCTGGTGCATGTGCTGGGCGACATGCTCGGCTCTGCCGCTGCCATCATCGCCGCCCTCATCATCATGGCGACGGGCTACACCATTGCTGACCCGATCCTGTCGCTTCTGGTCGCTGTTCTCATCCTTCGCAGCGCCATCGCCATCGTGAAGGAGAGCGCGCATATCCTGATGGAAGGAGCGCCGGAGGGAGCAGAAGGCGAGCAGCTTGCCGCAGACCTGATGGCGAATGTCGAAGGTCTCGCCGATGTGCATCATGTCCACGCATGGTCGCTCGGCTCGAACCACGCCGTGGCGACACTCCATGCACGACTGCAGCCCGGCGCAGACGCCAACATCACCCTCACCGCCATCAAGACGCGCCTCGCCGATGAATTCGGCATCAGCCATGCAACCGTGCAGATCGAACCGGATGACTGCCCGGATCATCAGCACTGAGAAACGCCGTCAGTGCTGACAAATAAACCGCCCCCCTTCATGCTGCAATGCGGTATAATTCGCCCCGCAGCGTGAAGGGGTGTGCATGAGCGACGGCAGCAGCGATTGGAACGGCACGGCTGGCCACGAGCCCGGCTGGATGTCCCGCCTCGGAGAGCTGCGCATTTTCGGCGAACTCGGCGCTCTCGCTCCTGCCCTGCCAGCCCTTCTTTCCGCGCCCCGTGGTGACGGACATGCGGTGCTGGTGCTCCCCGGCATACTGACGGGCGATGAATCCACTTTTGTCATCCGCCGCTATCTCGAAGAACTCGGCTATGCCGCCCATCCCTGGAAGCAGGGGCACAATTGGGGCCCGAGCCGCGAACTGCATGAAAAACTCCGCCTCCGACTCCGCGAATTGCATGAGCGTTATGGCCGCCGGATCAGCATTGTCGGCTGGAGCCTTGGCGGCATTTTCGCGCGCGAACTTGCACGGGAATTTCCCTTCGCCGTACGACAGGTGATCACGCTTGGAAGCCCTTTCGGCTCGGACATTGCGATTGATGAGGATGCCGGGCCGGAAGCCATCGCGCAGCGCCGCACACCGCCGCCCGTGCCCTGCACATCGATCTATTCGAAAAGCGATGGCATCGTCTCATGGGAAGCCTGCCGCGAACTCCCTTCCCCCGAAACCGAGAATATCGAAATCTCGGCGACCCATATGGGCATGGGCTTCAACCCGCTCGTGCTCTGGGCGATAGCAGACCGGCTTGCACAGCCCGAAGGCGAATGGTCCCCCTTTGATCGCTCTGGCTGGCATGGCTTCGTTTACGGCTAGCCATTGCACAGCGCGGATAGGACCGGGTCCTGGTAATTTCGTTTGTGAGAGTTTGGGGTGTAGTCTTTTTCCCAAGACAGAAAAAGAAGGGGGCGCCCCATGAGTCTGACAGAGTCCGAAAAGCAGCTTGTCGAACAGTCGATTGAACGGGTGGCAGAAAAAATCGGCGATCCGACACCAGCCGTCTATGAACGGCTTTTTTCCGAACAGCCGGAAATGAAACAGAACTTCATCCTCGACACGGATGACAGCGCAAAGGGGCATATGCTTGCCGAAGCGCTGAACTGCATTTTCGACCTGCTGGGACCGCGCGCCTATGCGCCTGTGCTCATCCAGAGCGAACTCACGAACCATTCAGGCTTTGGCGTGCCGCCTTCGGTTTTCGCAATATTCTTCCGTGTGATGCGCGACACGTTCCGCGACGCGATGGGCGATGAATGGGGCGCCGATATGGACAGCGCCTGGAAAACGCTGCTCTGCGACGTTGATGGCTTCATCCAGGAGCAGGCCGCGAAATACGGCATGGAAGTCGGTTAGCCTTCACGCTTCATTCGAGACCAGCACACCGGCAATACGCGCCGCTGCTTCAAAGCCGATGCGCGGCGAGGACAGCACCGGCAAGGGCAATTCACCCGCAAGCGCAATCGCAGGTGCCATGGACGCCTGTGCGAGAACCAGCATGTCACTCTTCTGCGCAACAGCCCGAAGCTGCGCGGCGATGCCTTCGTAATAATCGCCGAGACGGCCTGCGCGAAACGCCGCCCAGACATCGTCAAAAAGATGTTCCTGCACTTCCACATCGCGGCCCGCCCGGACAGCCGAACTTTCGATAAGGCGGCGCGTGGGCGTCATGGTTGGCGCCAGTGCCGCGCAAATGCCGATGCGGCGCGCTGACCGCACGGCAATATCTGCCATCGGCCTGTCGATCCGCATGATCGGGATTTCTGCCTCGCCTGCCACCTGCTCCGCTTCATCGCCGAGCGTCGAGCAGGTGCAGACAACGACACGCGCTCCGCCCTCTGCAAGCGCAAGCAAGGCTTCCTGCGTGCGCAAGGAAACGGCGGGCGTGACACCGCCTGCCCTTTCGGTTGCCGCAAGCAGGTCTTCACGTACGACATGGCGCAGCTTCACACCCGGCGCAATCTCGCGCGCGAGATCATCGAAGGTTTCGATATGGATCGCCGCCGTATGCAGGAAGGCAATGGGCGCGCCGTGATGAGCAAATGATGGAGGCATCGTCACCTCTCCTTCAAAAGAAAAGGCCCCCCGCGCGATCTGCGCGGAGGGCCCATGATGCAAGGGGCTGTTCGCGAGATCGCGTCAGTTCTTTTCCTTGTCTACGAGTTTGTTGGCCGCAATCCACGGCATCATGCCGCGCAGACGGGCACCGACTTCTTCAATCGGGTGAGCGGCGGCACGAGCGCGCGTCGCCTTGAAGCTCGTCTGGTTGACCTTGTTCTCAAGCATCCAGTCACGGGTGAATTTGCCTGACTGAATGTCGTTCAGAACGCGCTTCATTTCCGCCTTCGTCTCGGCCGTGATGATGCGCGGGCCCGTGACATACTCGCCATACTCCGCCGTGTTGGAGATCGAGTAGTTCATGTTGGCAATGCCGCCTTCATAGATCAGGTCAACGATCAGCTTCACTTCGTGCAGGCATTCGAAATAGGCCATTTCCGGCGCGTAGCCAGCTTCCACCAGCGTTTCGAAACCGGCGCGGATCAGCTCCAC
>NZ_JBATWS010000408.1:0-6591 GCF_049672805.1 Parvibaculum sp. | reverse complement strand
GGTTATAGCCATGCGCCGCCGTCCACCAGGAGGAGGTGCCGTCAATGAGTTCACGGCCATCGGCAAGCGTGAGGCGCACGCCATCCGTTTTCACGACGGGCAACGACATGGGCGTCGTCTGCATCTGCGTATAGGGCAGCCACAAATGCGGCGCACCCTCTGTCAGCCATGCAGGAGGGTTCGCAATCAGCGGATTGGCAGGCGGGACAGACATGGGAGCCTCTTGTAGGTGCTGGCTCTCTCAGCCCGTCACTTCTCCGAAGGGCAGCTATGGGCCGGCATGGAAACAATACCGAGCTTTTCGAAAAGCATCCGGTCCTTGTCCTTTTCCGGGTTTTTGGTGGTGAGAAGCTTTTCGCCAATGAAGATCGAGTTCGCCCCGGCAAGGAAGCAGAGCGCCTGCATTTCTTCGGACATATGTTCGCGGCCTGCCGAAAGGCGCACGATGGATTTCGGCATAATGATGCGTGCAACGGCGATCATGCGCACAAAATCAATCGGATCCACCTTCTCGCTGCGGCCAAGCGGCGTGCCTTCAACCGGCATCAGCATGTTGATGGGAACGCTCTGCGGATGTTCCTCAAGATTGGCAAGCGTGAGCAGCATGCCGATGCGGTCATCCGCGCTTTCGCCCATGCCGACAATGCCGCCCGAGCAGACGTTGATGCCCGCATTGCGCACACGCTCCAGTGTGTCGAGGCGGTCCTGATAGGTCCGTGTGCTGATGACATTCGGATAATATTCTTCCGACGTGTCCACATTATGATTGTAATAGTCGAGGCCCGTCTGGGCGAGGCGATGCACCTGTTGGCCGGACAACATGCCGAGCGTCATGCAGGTTTCCATGCCCAGAGCCTTCACGCCTTCAATCATGGCGCAAATCATGTCCATGTCGCGGTCCTTCGGCTCGCGCCAGGCTGCACCCATGCAATAGCGGGTCGCGCCGTTTTCCTTCGCCTTGCGCGCTTCGGCCAGAACCTTCTCGACTTCCATCAGCTTGGATGCCTTTAGGCCCGTATCGAACTTCGCGCTCTGGGCGCAATAGCCGCAATCTTCCGGGCAGCCGCCTGTCTTGATGGAGAGCAGCGTGGACATCTGCACTTCATTGGCCTTGAACCAGCGGCGATGCACAAGCTGCGCTTCAAAGAGAAGGTCGTTGAAAGGCAGGTCATAAAGCGCCTGCAATTCCTCGCGCGTCCAGTCATGCCGCGTTTCATCCGGGTTGGTTCGCCGCGCAATGGTGCTGCCGCTTTCCGGGGTTTCGTTCTTCTCGATGCGGGTCTGGATGGTCATGGCCGCCTTCTCTCGATGCGGTAATCGGAACAGTTTGGGGCAGCATAGGCGGCTTCGGCCTCAATGCAAGATTCCTGGGGACCGGTCGCCGCCCCGGCCGGCCAGTGGGCCGGCGGATGCCCCTCGCTTCTGCCTGACGCAACGGAAGCTCATGGGTGGCGCGCATCTGTTTGCAACCTGCCGGCCCCCGGGCTAGTAGTCGAAAAACAACGCGGCAGAAGCCGGCGCAGGGGCAGGTCCAGGCTGGCCGAACAGGGGGTCTCCATGAAATATCGCAGGAAGCTTTGGGCCGGGATCGGCATGGCGATCCTTCTCGCCGCCTCGGGCGCGACCAGCGGGCTTCTGGCTCCCTCCGCCGCAAGGGCGGATATCCTCAAGGTGTCCATGGAAGAAGAGTCGGAAGTCCGTCGTGTGGCGGATGATCCGCTCCTCTATCTCTCAGAGCTTGATCTCATCCGCGCCTTTTATCTGGCGGGCGAAGCGTTGCTGGATGTTGAAGGCAGTCGCAAGGCAGCAGGCTCCATGTTCGTGGAACCGTTTTTCGAAGGCTATGGCGATCTGGAGCCAGTGCTGGCGGCGCGGGGGGGCGCCCCTTTCGGCGATGAAATGATCATGACGATGGACCTTGCCCGCGAGGATGCGCCGGTGGCGGAGGTGAAGGCGGCTGTTGCCAGGGTTTATGCAGCGCTTGATGCAGCAGAAAAGGTTGCGCCCAAAAGCGGCAAGGAGAGGCTCGGGGCCGAAGTGACCCTGACCGCGATCATGCTTGCCCGTGCGGCGACGCAATATGAGATGGCGCTGTCTCCCACCGGGCCGGAGGAAGCCTGGGCCGGTGGTTATGGCATCTGGAAGGCCGCCGAGCGCCGCAGCAATGCGCTGCTGCCGAAGCTTGAAGGTGTGAATGACGGACTGGCCGCCGATCTTGCCGCCGCAAGAAAGGTTTTCGGCGATGTTTACAGGAGCGTGACAGAGCCGGAGACGACGCAGGCTACCGCCGAAGCCTTGCGCGAGGCGAGCACGGGGCTGAGCGAGCAGGCGAAGCGCTTCTGACCGGACAGGAGGGGGTTGCGCGCGCGGCCCACGAGGCCCATACCTCTGTCGGAAAAGGAGAGCGGTCATGGTTTCAGGAGACAGGCTCGATGCCTTCGCGGAAGCAAAGCTTGCCGAGCTTGAAGCGCAGGCGCTGCGCCGCAGGCTGATCGAAACGGACCGCCGCGAAGGCGCGCTCGCCATTCGCAATGGCCGCCGCCTCATCTCCTTTTGCTGCAACGACTATCTCAATCTCTCGCAGAACGAAGCGGTGAAGCGAGCCGCCATCGAGGCGACGGAAACCTATGGGGTTGGCTCCGGTGCCTCGCGTCTCGTCTCCGGCAATCATCCGCTGTTTCACGCGCTCGAAACGCGGCTTGCGAAGTGGAAGCAGACAGAAGATTGCGTGATCTTCGGCTCCGGCTATCTCGCCAATCTCGGCATCGTGCCGACGCTGATGCGCGAAGGTGATCTCATCATTGCCGATGAGCTTTCCCATGCCTGCCTTCTCTCCGGCTCAAAACTCTCCGGCGCGCAGACGGAAATCTTCCGTCACAATGATATGGCGCATCTGCAGGAACTGCTCGCCACTCATCGCGGAAGCGCGCGCCATTGCCTCATCCTCACGGACGGCATTTTCAGCATGGATGGTGATGCGGCGCCGGTGACGGAAATGGCAGAGATTGCCGAACGCCATGATGCATGGCTGATGACGGATGATGCACATGGCATCGGCGTTGTCGGGCATGAAGGGCGCGGCTCAAGCTTCATGGGTGCTGAGAAGGCGAATGTGCCGCTTCAGATGGGCACGCTGTCAAAGGCGGTCGGTGCCTATGGCGGCTATCTTTGCGCCAGCAAGGCAGTCGCCGATCTCATCCGCACGCGCGCGCGCACGCTCATCTATTCAACGGGCCTGCCGCCTGCAACGGTTGCTTCCGCCATTGCCGCGCTCGATTTCATTGCGGCACATCCTGATTATTGCAAACGCCCGGTTGAAATGGCGCGCCGCTTCACTCGCGCGCTTGGCCTTCCCGACCCGGAAAGCCCCATCGTTCCGGTGATCCTTGGCGATGCTGAGGCAACACTTGCCGCCGCACAGCTTCTCGAAGCGGAGGGCTACCTTGTCACCGGCATTCGCCCGCCAACGGTTCCGGCAGGAACGGCGCGGCTGCGCTTCACCTTCACGGCGGAGCATGAGGATTCGGATATTGTGCGGCTTGCCGACATCGTCCGTGAACGGATTTTGAAGCGTCAGGCGGCGGAGTGATCATGCCACCCATTTTCGTTACCTCTTCGGGCACCGAAATCGGCAAGACCTATGTGTCGGCCATGCTGACGCGCGAACTGAAGCCGCGCGCTATCAAGCCGCTGGTGAGCGGCTTTGATGAGGAAACCTTTGCAGAGAGCGATCCGGCAGCCCTTCTTGCCGCGATGGGCGAGGAAGTGCGCTTCGAGAATGCGGAGTTTGTCTCGCGCTGGCGTTTCCGCGCCGCCCTCTCGCCTGACATGGCTGCTCGCCGCGAAGGCCGCGAGATCAATTTTCGCGAGCTTGTGGATGAATGCGTGGAGGCAGCCCGCAAGCATGATCCCCTCATCATCGAAGGGGTGGGCGGCCTGATGGTGCCGCTTGATGCGCGCTACACCGTGCTCGACTGGATGAAAGCGGTGGCGGCCGAGGTCGGCCTTGCGCCCGTCCTTGTGGTTGGCGCCTATCTCGGTACGATCAGCCACACGCTGACAACGCTTGCCGTGATGCGGGCCGAAGGGCTCACGCCGCGCGCCATCGTGGTGAGCGAGCGCGAGCCAGGTCCCGTCCCGGCAGAGGAAACGGCGGAAACCATTGCACGCTTTTCAGGCAATGTGCCGGTACGCGTGGTGCCGCACGGCGGCGCTGTTTCTCTCGGCGATCTCTTTTGACGATCAACGCTCCGGCAGCCGCTCGCGGATTTCCTTCAGCCGGTCATTCATCGACAGGAAAACGAGATACATCTCGCAGATCACGCGCCAGAAGAGAATGCCGAGCGCGCCGCCGATCAGTGCCACGACAAACTGGAGAAGACCAAGCCAGGCATTGTAACTCATCGTGTTGATCGATCCGGCCAGCGAGCCGAAGACGAAAAGCACGATGACGATGAGGCCAAGCCAGTAGAGAAAGCGGATGATGTTTTCCGCAAGCATCTTCTCGAAGCCAAAAAAATCCGTGAGCCGCATAAAATCCTCCCTCATGCGCCCCGCCATATCCGGCGAAGCGCCTCCATTTCTTCACTGATGTGACTGATGCCTATTTCGGTCCGAACAGGAACCACAGAATGAGGCCGAGGACAGGCAGCAACAGAACAATCACGATCCAGAGTGCCTTCCAGAGAGGCTCTGCGCCGCTCTGCACGATGCGAATGATCGCGTAGATATCAAGGATCAGGATGATGATACCGAGAATACCGGTGTAGCCGTCTCCGAACATGAAGTTCCTCCAGACCAGATGTTCCCCCTGAAGAGGAATCCTAGCCTGATTTGCGGTGGGGAGTAAGTTCGCTATTGCCCTGTTTCTCGCTGCTTCGTGCGATTGTGTGTCTAAAGGTGAGAGGCTAGACGAAGGAAGGCGTGGTGATGCCTTCAAACTGGAGCAGCCATTTCTTCGTGGGCAAACCGCCGCCAAAGCCCGTAAGCGTGCCATTCGCGCCGATCACACGGTGACAGGGCACAATGATGGGGAGCGGATTTTTGCCGTTGGCAAGGCCGACCGCGCGCGTTCCCTTCGGATTGCCGATGGCCCGCGCAATATCGGCATAGCTGCGCGTCTCGCCATAGGGAATGCGGGAAAGCTCGCACCAGACACCAAGCTGGAACGGCGTGCCGACAGGCGCGAGGGTGACATCCCTGAACTCTTTTTCCTCGCCTGCGAAATATCGCTCAAGCGCCTCCAGGGCGGTGGCGAGATGAGCGCGTGCGATCTCGCTCCCGTTCCGTTGAGGGAAAATGACATTCTCCTGATTGGGGAAGAGAATGGCTGCAAGCCCTGCCTCTGTTGCAGCGAGGCGCAATTTGCCGATGGGTGTGTTGAGCGTTGCGGTTGCAAGTGCCGGATCATCGGGAAGTTTCATTGGTCTTCCTCCTCAAGCAGTCCAGAGGGCAAGGGCAGCATAGCCGCGCCAGGGCCGCCAGTTTTCGGACAGGGCTTCGAGCGCCTGCGTGTCTATCGGTGTGCCGTTCCCGGCCGCCTTGCGCAAGCCGCGATCGGATGCAGGAAAGGCATCCGGCTCGCCCAGCGCACGCAGCGCAATGTAATGCGCGGTCCAGGCGCCAATGCCGGGAAGCGCGGTGAGGTCTTCAACTGCCGCCTCAAGGCTCTCGCGCGGCGTGAAGTCGATCTCGCCGGATGCGACGGCAGTGGCAAGCGCCTTCAGTGTGGCAATGCGCCCACCGGTAAGGCCGAGGCCGGACAGGTCGCCGCTCGCAAGCGCCTCTGCCCGCGGGAAATAAAGAGTGAGGCCTTCTTCATTGGCGGGCAATGCCTCGCCGAATCTGGCAACGATCCGTCCCGCGATGGTGGTCGCCCCATTCACGGAAATCTGCTGACCGAGCACCGCGCGCATCGCGAGTTCGAAACCGTCAAAGGCTCCGGGCACCCGAAGACCCGGCACACGCTTGAGGCGCGGCCCGATGAGCCTATCGCCTGAAAGCGCAGCGGCGATGGAAGCAGGCTCTGCATCAAGATCGAAGAGGCGGCGCAGGCGGGCGGCAATGGCGCGAACGGGAAGAGCGGAACGCGCTTCGAGCACGGTAATCCGTGCATCAAGCGCATCGCGGTCCCGCGCAGGCTCCACGGTGAGAATGCCTCTTGCGCCTGAAAGATTGAAGCTCCGCGCGTATCGCCTCTCGCTTACCCGCTCCACCCCCGGCAGCGCGCGTGCCGCAAGATAGGAAAGCACATGAGCGAAATCGAAAGGCGGGCGGTAGCCGAGCCGAAGGCGGATCGTGTTGCCTGCCTGCGCGGGCGAGGCGCGACGCAGCTCCGTTGGTGCCACGCCATAGGCCTTTCGGATCGCGTCATTGAAGCGGCGAAGGCTTCGATAGCCGGACGCGAAGGCGATTTCGGACAAGGGCAGGGACGTATCGCTGATGAGCTGCTTTGCGGTGAGAAGCCGCCGGTTCGCGGCAACGGCCTGCGGCCCGGCACCGAGATGCAGAAGAAAGAGACGCCGCAACTGCCGCTCGCCAATGCCGAGCCGCGCTGCAAGCCGCTCCACCGGTTCCTCATCAAGCGCGCCC
>NZ_JBATWS010000407.1:0-6905 GCF_049672805.1 Parvibaculum sp. | reverse complement strand
GTCTATGCCTTTTCTGCCGCGCTCCGCGATGCGCTGGAAAGAGAAGGAGAGGCAAAACCCGAACTCGACCTTGCGCCGGACCGCGACCTCGCGCGTCTTGAAAGCGCCCTCGCAGCCCCGCGCGGGCGCGCCTCTCTCTCAAATCATCTTCGCAAGAGGGCGGGCATTGACGGCGTGAAGACCGCTCTTCTCCGCGAGCTTGCCCCGCCAGATGTTTTCAGTGATCCGCGGCTGCTTGCCCATGCCATCAAGCATCTCGCGCTACCGCTGCAACGCCCGCGCCCCATTGACGAGGCGATCAGCGTGGCAGGCGGTATTGCGCTTGATGAGCTTGACGAAAACTGGATGCTGAAAAAGCTCCCCGGCATTTTCGTTGCAGGCGAAATGGCAGACTGGGAAGCGCCGACAGGCGGCTATCTCATCACGGCCTGCCTCGCAACGGGCCGCGCCGCCGGTGACGGCGCGGCGTCATGGCTCAGGCGTTCTTGACAAGCATTCCGCCATCAACCGGAATCGCAACCCCGTTGAGATAGGAAGAAGCGGGCAGCACGACGCTCAGCGTCACATGCGCCACTTCTTCCGGGAAACCATAGCGGCGAAGCGGCACGCGGCGCTTGGCAAAGATTTCCTTGTGCTCATCCGGTATTTCGGCCGTGATGCCGGTGCGGATCGGACCGGGACAGATGCAGTTCACTGTTATGCCTTCGCGGCCAAGCTCCACCGCCAGCGCGCGGGTGAGACCGATCACGCCGTGCTTCGCCGCCACATAGGTGGAATTGCCCGGCGTTGCGCCGAAACCTTCCGTGGATGCCACATTGACAACGCGCCCTTCGCCGGAACGCTTCAGCAACGGCAATGCGGCGCGCACGAAACGCATATGCGCCGTCAGCATCACATCCAGCGCGAGATTCCACGTCTTCTCATAGTCGTCTTCGCCAATGCCGTGAAAGGTCGCAAGCCCCGCATTGTTGACGAGAATATCGAGCCCGCCGAAACGTGCTTCGACTTCCTTCACCACACGGATAATGCCTTCGCCATCGGCGACATCAAGCGCCCAGCCTTCCGCCTCGCCGCCCTCGGCTCGGATTTCGGCCACAACCGCATCCACTCGATCCTGCTTCAGATCGATCACGGCAACTTTCGCGCCTTCACCCGCAAACACATGCGCGGTCGCCCGCCCCATGCCGCTCGCAGCCCCCGTGACAAGCGCAACCTTGCCCGCTATCGAGCGGCTGAGTTTCCTGATCGGCTCCATGTCTCCGTCTCCCCTGTTTGAATCTCTTGTGGGAAGAGGCTAGCAAAACCCGCCCTGTGCGACAGAGACAAAATCCGGCCGGGGGAGACGCTGCGGAAACCCCCTGGACTCAGCTACTCCAGCGTAAAAGCGATCTTCAGCTTCACCTGATAATGGCCGATCTTGCCGCCTTCGATATGGCCGCGTGTTTCCACGACTTCAAACCAGCGAAGCTCGCGCAGCGTTTTGGATGCCTTGTTGACCGCATTTGCAATCGCATCCTCGATTCCCGTTGCCGACGAACCGACAACTTCGGTGATCTTGTAAACATTGTCGCTCATGCCATGTCCTCCTTATTGCCTGCCTGTCGCAATGAAACTGGAGCGGCGGGCAGGCAAGGCAAGGCCGGGAGAACCGTTAAAGCATGGTCAACCCCGCCCATGTTTGGCAGACTGACAGAACCGGCACCGGGCATGCGCTTCAGGGATCAATCCGATGACAGCTCCCTATCGTCTTTTTCTCCTTGTTCTGCTTGCCCTTCTCGGCGCGGCGCTGCCGCTTGTCGGATTGCACGGACAGGAGGAAAAGCCGGACGCTGCGCCCGGTCTCGTTCTCGTCTCTACCGTGAAGGGCGCGATCAGCCCCGCCACCGCCAAGCAGATCACGGACGCGATAGCGCTCGCAGAAGAGCGCGAGGCGGAGCTTCTCGTCATCCGCCTCGACACACCGGGCGGCCTTGTCACCTCCACGCGCGACATCATCACCGCCATTCTTGGCTCGAAAGTACCCGTGGCTGGCTATGTCTGGCCCGCAGGCGGCCATGCGGCAAGCGCGGGCACCTTCATCATCTATGCGACAGGCATTGCCGCCATGGCACCCGGCACGAATATCGGCGCCGCAACGCCTGTGATGATGAGCGGCAGCACCGCCCCCCTGCCGGAGCAGCCGCGCCACCCCGCTGAGGAAGACGGCGCGCGCAGCACACCTACGAACGAGGAAGCGCTTTCAAAGAAAGCGACGAATGATGCCGTCGCGCTCATCCGCTCGCTCGCCGCCACGCATGGCCGCAATGCGGACTGGGCCGAGAAAGCCGTGCGCGAGGGAGAAAGCCTCAGTGCACAGGATGCAGTCGAGAAAGGCGTGGTGGAGGTGCTTGCGAGCGATCTCGACACGCTGCTCCGCGAGATCAACGGCCGCACCGTCGTGACCGCTGCCGGGGAACACACTCTCAACACGGCGGATGCCGAGGTCGAGCATGTGGAGCCGGGTTTCCTCGTCGAGATGCTCGCCCTCATCGCCGATCCGAATGTGGCCTTCCTGCTGATGATGATCGGCATTTACGGCATCATTTTCGAACTCTCGAATCCCGGCAGCATCGGCCCCGGCATTCTCGGCGCGATCAGCCTGTTGCTTGGACTTTATGCGCTGAACCATCTTCCGCTCGACTATGCGGGCGTCGCTCTCATCGTGCTTGGCCTCGTGCTGATGGGTGTGGAGGTTTTCACACCCACATTCGGCGTGGCGGGCTTTGGCGGGCTTGTCGCCTTTGTTCTCGGCGCCGCCATGCTGATCGACAGCGACAATCCCGACTTCCGTCTCTCCTGGTGGACCATCGCCGGAACCGCAATTGCGAGTGCAGCCTTCATCTTCTTCCTGATCGGCTACACGCTGCGCGCGCTGAAGCGACCCGTACTTACCGGCATCGAAGAAATGATCGGCGCCGAAGCCCGCGTGCTCGACTGGGAGAATGGCAGCGGCTTCGTTCATGTGCGCGGCGAACGCTGGCGCGCAACCGGACCTGTTGAACTCGCCCCGCAATCAACCGTTCACGTCGAACGGGTGGATGGCCTGACCCTCATTGTGAGATAGGCCGCCAACACCCGAAGCAGGAAGGAAGGCCCCTCATGGGAGGTTTCGCACTCTATATTCCACTGGCGGTCTTGCTGATCGCCTTCTTCTTCTCCGCCGTCAATGTCTTGCGTGAGTATCAGCGCGGCGTCGTTTTCACGCTGGGCCGCTTCACCCGCGTCGCGGGGCCGGGCCTCATCCTCGTCATCCCCGTGATCCAGCAGATCGTGCGCGTTGATCTGCGCACCTTTGTGGAAGACGTGCCGACACAGGATGTCATTTCGCGCGACAATGTGTCGGTGAAGGTAAATGCGGTTCTCTATTTCCGCATCGTTGATCCCGAAAAGGCGATCCTCAATATCGAGAACTACATGGAGGCGACAAGCCAGCTTGCGCAGACAACGTTGCGTTCCGTGCTCGGCAAGCATGAACTCGATGAAATGCTGGCAGAGCGCGACAAGCTCAATGCCGATATCCAGCTCATTCTCGATGAGCAGACCGATGCCTGGGGTATCAAGGTAGCCAATGTAGAGATCAAGCATATCGATATTGATGAAAGCATGGTCCGCGCCATCGCGAAGCAAGCAGAGGCCGAGCGTCTCCGCCGCGCGAAGATCATCAATGCGGAAGGCGAGCAGCAGGCCGCTGAAAAGTTGGTGGAAGCAGGACGCATTCTGGCGGGCGATTCCCGCGCGATGCAGCTTCGCTATTTTGCGGCCCTCCACGACATAGCCGGAGACAAGTCGAACACCATCGTCTTCCCCCTGCCGGTGGATATGGCCGACGCGCTCAAGACCCTTCGGGGCTAGAGACGATTTCCCTCCAAAGAGGTTCCGTCTCCGCTCGCGCAGCAGCGCTACATCGCCCGATAATGCAACCCTCTACAACGGCCGGTATCTGATTGATACCGGCCGCAACAGGGGGGGGGCGGGATGATGATCGACGTGACACTCCTTTGAGCAGCGCGCACCGCGCTGCCGCGATGTTCCGCTCCCCGGCCATCCACCTGCCTGTTTCCTGACGGGCGAGTGCTTTCCATCACGAAGGAATATTGCGCATGACACATGCCACAACTCCGCGCGCCCTGCGCACTGAAATCAACCTGTCCCACGCCATTCTCATCGCTGGAGCACTGGTCGCCCTGGCCATTCTGGTCGGCGCATGGGCATCATCCGGCCATGAGCCTTCCATCATCGCCAATCCGCAAGGCGGCGTCTGGATCAAGAAGGACGACACGCTCTTCATCTGCCGCGCAAGCCAGAAAGGCCCGGCCCCTTGCATCAATCTCGCTGATGGCTCGACCACCACCTTTGCCGACCTCGCCCGCTGAGCGAGTATCAGAAATGAAAAGGCGTCCCGGAGAAATCCGGGACGCCTCTTCTTTTGCGTGAAAGGCGGGATCAGAAGGCGAAGCGCAGTGCCGCCGCAACCGCCTGTTCGTCATAATCGCTTTGCAGCTCGGCATCATAGGTGACACGGAAGCTGAAGCGATCCGACACTTCCCAGGTCACGCCTGCGCCGACACCGTAGGACACATCATCCCGCGGCGTGGTGCGCGTGGTGAAAGCACCGCCGCCGACCACATTGCCGGTGAGCGCCTGATCCGGGTCAGCAAGCTCACCCAGCAGCTTCACACCGAACTCCGGCACGAGCTTCCCGCCGCTTTCGAGCGGGTGGCTGTAGCGGAGGTTCACGCCGGCAACTGCACGGAGCGATTCCACCGTCTGGCTGTCCACGCTGATGGGCAGCGGGCCGGTCTCCGTATAGGCGTCAATATCGACGCGGTTGTAGCGCAGCCCGGCATTGGGCGTCACATCCCACTGGCCGAAGGTGAACATCTTCCCGGCTTCCATGCGGGCAACGAACTGGTTGCCATCATAATCCGCGACATTCACACCGCCGATGGAACGGCGACGGCTTTCATACTCATTCATGCCGTAGCCAAGCGCGCCATTCACATACCAGTCACCGGGCCGGTAGGTCACATATGCCGTGACGCCATAGCCGCTGATATCATTGGAGGAATTGGCACCCGCGCCATTCTCTTCGACATCAGAGGCGATGTAGAAGCCGCTGATGCCCACACGCGTATTCGGTGCGACCTCGCCATCGATACCGGCGGTGATACCCCAGCTATCGGCATCAAAGCCGTTCACATTGCCCGGCGTGAACTTCGCCCGCGAGGCACCGGCACGGCCCCACACGGCCCACTTGCCATCGCCACCCAGCACGGCATCGCCCGCTGCGAGGCCGGTTGTGCCGTTCTGTGCGACGGTGAAGCCACCACCCGACAGACGATCCATGATCATGTCATAGATGAGATCGGTTGAAGTGATGGTAGCCGAGCTGCTGCCATTCGACTCTTCAGGCACCGTATCCTTGATTGCCTTGAGCAGGGCTTCGCGTTGCTCCTCTTCGGTTTCGAAGCTCGAGATCCACTGCACCAGCGGGCTGGTGAGCGGCTGCGTCGCCAGATAGACATCAAGCGCATCGGCAATGGCGAGCTCATTCGGCGTGTACTCGGCATCATCTGCCGTGTCGAAGGCTGTTTCCTCGATCTGAACGCGGAGGAAGAGTTCATCCGCCGAACCCGTTTCGATGATGTCGCCATTCATCACCTTCTCGAAGCGGAAAAGGAAGGTGTTATCCTCAACCACGGCGCCATTGTCGGTAACGCCGTTCTCTTCATGCGCATAGGCGATGAGAATATCCTCGCCGACCGATGCTTCGATATTGCCGGTCACATCCGCGAAGATCGTCGCACCTTCGGCAAAGGTGACGGTGTTGCCGCTCACGACACCGGCCGTGGTGTCCTGAACGCGGGTGAAGAAGAGGCTGTCCTCGCCGAAGAACACATCACCCGTGGCCGCGAAAAAGCCGCCAAGCCCGATATCGAGCGTGCCGAGCACGGAGACGGTTGCCGCTGCAAGGTCGGCACCGTTTTCCGTGGTAGCGAGAACCGCGTCCTCACCGACATTAATCTCGCCGTCCTCGTCCCGCGTATGGATGCCGACGCCATCAAGCACCAGACGTCCGCTCTCAAGATCGACAGTGTCGAAATTGGAGATTGCCCAGCCTTCGATACCGTCATCGAGAATGATCTCGTCATCATGCGCGAAGGTGAGCGCGGCAAAGGCGTCCGCAGGCGGCGGAGCGAAAATCTGGATCTCGCCCGCAGTAGCGTGGATACCCTTGCCAAGGACGACCCCTTCACCGGACACAAGCACATCATCATGCCCGTCACCCGTGTGAACCGCGCCCGTCACCGTGCCGCCATCAATCACGATCGTGTCATCGCTGTAGCCGAGCGAAGTATCAAGATTGCCGGTGATGACACCCGTGTTGAAAACATAGGTTTCGCCGGCATAGCCATACTCGCCATCGACCATAACTTTCACATCGCCGGTGATCTCGCCATGGTTCACGATGGAGGCGTATTCGGCCGCAGAGGCATAGATTGCGACGCCATCCTCCGAGGCGATGAGGCCGTCTTCCATATTGGTGATTTCGACCACCGGACCGCTGGCACGGAGCGCGTCCGCGTCATCGCCACTCGCCTGAATGGTGCCGGAGTTCTCCACAATCGTGGTCAGCGGGCTGCCCGACGAAATCACGACCGCATGTGCATCCTCACCATATGTCTGAATGGTGCCGCTGTTCTCGAGAATGGCCGTATCGCCATCGATGCGGGCGCCATGCGCATCATCGCCATGCGTGATGATGAGACCGCTGTTCACCAGGGTGGCGGTGCCGTCAAAAGCCCGGACCTCGACACCATGGGCATTGTGACCATAGGTGACGACGCTTGCGACCAGATCTTCAC
>NZ_JBATWS010000406.1:0-4099 GCF_049672805.1 Parvibaculum sp. | reverse complement strand
GAGCGGCACCGGGCTGTCAATGCCGCGCAGCGCCTCGTCATCCTTGGCCGGACCGGGCTGTTCGATCAGCGATACGCCAAGGCGGGCGGACTCATGGGCAAGGGGCAGGACTTCCTCGGCTCGCCAGCCTTCATTAGCATCGACGATCAGCGCGGAATGAGGCGCACCGGCGCGCACGGCTTCCACGCGGGCAATATCTTCATCGCCGCCAAAGCCGAGCTTGATCTTGAGGAGAGGGCGGTGCGCAACTTCTTTTGCTGCGTCGCGCATCGCCTCCGGCTCGCCAAGGCTTAGCGTATAGGCGGTGGTGAGGGCGCGGGGCGCGGTGAGGCCCGCCAGTTCCCAGACTGGCTTGCCACTTTGCTTTGCTTCGAGATCCCACAGCGCGCAATCAACCGCATTGCGCGCGGCACCGCGCGGCATGATGCGTTGCAGTTGCTCGCGCGTCATCCCGTCCGCAAGGGCAGGAGCAATGGATTTGATAGCGGCGACAACATCCGCTTCCGTCTCGCCATAGCGCGCATAGGGCACGCATTCGGCCTGTCCCGTCAGCCCGCTATCGCTGATGCGCGCCACCACGACACGGGCTTCTGTCTTTGCGCCACGGGAAATGGTGAAGGCACCCGCAATGGGCCAGGATTGGGTTTCAACAGAGAGGTCGCGCATGGAGGGCAGGTCTCGGGTGGCCAAAGTCGAGGAAGACTGCCGCCCGATAATGGCGTTTATGTGGGCAGGCACCAAGTCTCATTTCGGGACTGGCGCCACGCCGGATCAGATTCGCCCCGCGAACCAGGAGCCGTTCCAGTGCTCGCCGGGCGGATTTGCCTCATATTGCGCGATGCGCGCCTCATAGAAATCGTAAAGCGTCGGGATCGCACCATTGAGCTTGCGGCATTCGGCGATGGCGGCGCGGGCTTCGGCCCAGCGCTGCTGGCGATAGGCGGCGAAGATCAGCACATGTGCTTCCTGCAGCGCACGGAACTTCGGATTGGCACGCATGATAGGGTCGCCCAGCAGGGCATAGACGCGGCGGCCTTCCGGGTGGCGGGGCGTGGAAACGAGGTCGATTTCCAGCAGCGCATAGCGGTTGCCCACGGCGCGCTGCGTGCCTTCGCCGACAATGATGGCCGGGCCGTAATGGCGGGCATTCTTCTGGAGATAGGCCGCAAAACTCACCGGTTCGCCCAGCACGCCATAGTCGAAGCGCTGCACGGCACCCATGTTCCCGGTGATGGCCGTACCCGTATCAATGCCGATCGAGAGGCTGAGCGGCACATGGCTCAGATGCTGGCGGCGTGCATCCTCTTCGAGAAACTCGTTCAGCGCCTCAAGGTTCTCCACCATGCGCAGCGCCGCGTCACACGCCTTCGAGGCATGGTCCGCCGCATCAAGAGGCGCGTTCCACACAGCATAGAGCGTGTCGCCGACATTGCGATCCACCATGCCGTTCCGGTCGAGTACGATCTTTGTCATCGGCGAGAAGAAGCGGTTGAGAATATCCGCATAAGCCGTCGGGTCTTCCAAATAGCGGTCGGCGATGATGTTGAAGCCGCGCAGGCCCGCCACAACGGAGGACACCTCGCGCAACGTGCCTTCCGCCTGAATGAGGCGCGGGTTCGCCTTGATCCGGGCAAGACCGGCAGCGGGCAGGCGGCGGCCGAACTGTGTTTCCACAAAGCGAATTTCATCTTCCGTGTGCAGTCGCGTCATCAGCGCGCAGGTGAGTGCGGCTGCAAGCAGGGTGACACTCGCTAGGGCGGGATCAATGAGCCAGCGATAGGTTTCGAAGCACCACCAGGAGGCATAGAAAGCGCCGGCAATGACAAGTGCTGTCAGCACAAGGCCCCAGCGCGCGCGGAAGCGACGCACGACGAGAATGACGAGAAGGCCCGCGACGAGAATGAAAAGCTGTTCCGCTGCCGAGACCCAGCCCGGACGCAGGAGATATTGTCCGTTTGCGATCTGGTCGATGGCATTGGCTGCAATGGCGCCTGAGGCCATGCGGATGCCGAGCGGTGTGTCGTAAAGATGATCGGAGCCGTTCACCGACACACCGATCACCGCGATGCGCCCTTCGAGCAGAGCGGTATCTGCCGTGTTCGCCAGAATTTGTCCTGCGGGAATGCGCGGGCGTGTCGTCTCGTTGCCGAAATAGAGCCGGAGGTCGCCATTGCGGAAGGTGCGGGCTTCATATCCCGTACCGGCAATGGCGATCTTTTCGATGCCCGGCTCGATCTCAAAGGAGAAGCCGTTCATCGGCGCAACGACGCTCACCTCATAGGCGCTGCCATTTGCGGCAACGCGCAGCGCCTCAAGCGCGTTTGAGGGATAGAGCGTGCCATCAAGATTGACGAGGAGCGGAAGGCTGCGCACCCTGCCGCCGCCAGCGCGCGCTTCCAGCGTCGCGCCATTGCCCTTTGCCTGTGCTTCGAAGGTGGTGAGCGTTGTCCGCCAGTTATTGTGCGCAGGCATGTGGTGGCGCGGATCTCCGCCCTTCGGCGTAATGGCTGCCTTGGCAATCGGCGCATGGCGGCCGCTGAAATCTGTCTTGCCGGGCACGAAAGAGAGAACGGAGCCCGTCGTGGCGAGCCGGTTTGCAAGCTGGCGGTCAAGGTTCGGAAGCGCGGTCAGCGCCTGGCCGAAGCCCGCAAAATTATCCTCAGCCGGGAAGGGCGCCCAGAGGCGCAGCAATTCGGAAGCAGAGGTCGGATCGGGATCGGCAAGCGGCATGTCGATCACGATGGCGCTTGCGCCTGCCTCTGCGACGCGGGCCACCAGATCATCCAGCCTTTTGCGCGGCCAGGGCCAGGAGCCATAGGCCTTCGCGGTTTCCGCATCGATATCGATATAGATGGCGCGCGGGCCATCGGCTGCGGTTTCGCGCGGCAGGAAGCGCTGATAGGCATCGAAAACCAGATCCTGAAGGATGATGCCGGTGCCTGCGGGGTTGTAGATCGACACAGCGAGGCTCAGCACCAGCACAAGGCCGGGCAGGATCGCGGAAAGTCTGCGGAATGCAGGTGTCGGATTCATGTCTCACTACTCGCCAGCGCGAAACCTCTTTCGCGCGGGGATTGCCCCATTTTGACCCTCTGGCGCGCTTCTGTCCCTTTCCTGAACAGGCGACGCGCCCCTGCTACGCATATTGCAGCTTCCGTTCCACAGCGGGGAACGGGGGTAAGGGCTGGGGGTGAGGTGAGACGGGGGAACTGCCCGGAAACCCTCGTTTCCGGGCAAGGGCAAATCCTACTCGGCGCCTGTTTCTTGCTTCAGATAGGCGATGAGGTCTTTCACATCATCGTCCTTCTTGATGCCGGGGAAGGACATGCTGGTGCCGGGTACCATGGCACTCGGCTTGTGGAGATATTCGAACAGGGTCTTTTCGGACCAGACGAGGCCTTCCTCGCCCTTAGCGACCATGGCCTTGGAGAAATTGAAGCCGTCCTTCGTGCCTGCCGTACGACCGAACACGCCATGCAGGTTCGGGCCAATGCGATCCGGGCCGCCGGCCTCAACCGTGTGACACGCCTTGCAACGGGCGAAGATCTTGGCGCCCTTTGCGGGGTCGCCATCCTCGTGCTCATGCGCAAGCGCGACGCCAGACGTCATCGTCATGGCAACAGCCAGCCCGAGGAAACCTTTCCACATTGCACGCATTTTCTCTCTCCCTTGAAATCAGGCGCCTTCAGCAATGGTGAAGGATCACGCGTCTGCCTAAAAATCTATTCTAAATACATTGAAAGGGAAGGAAGTGCGACAGACTGGCGCGGCTTGCGCTTGCCGTAAGCGGCGGGGACGGGCACATTGAGCCTCAACAATATTGAGCAGGCTTTTTACGGCGGAAATCGGGGGAATTTTGGCCGGAGCGACGCAAAGAAGCGCGGGAGAGGGCGAGGCGGGGGAAGCTGCGACATGCCATATCGGCATTGAGAGCCGTCTGCTTCGTATCGAAGCGTCGGGCGAATGGCGCATTGCCCATCTCGATCCTGTTGACCGCAGGCTGCGCGCGCTGACTGCGGATTCGATCGCGGCCCATCAGGCAATCATCGATCTCTCCGGCATTTCGCGCTTTGATACTGCCGCTGCCACCATTCTAAAC
>NZ_JBATWS010000405.1:0-2253 GCF_049672805.1 Parvibaculum sp. | reverse complement strand
GATTACGAGATCCTCTTTGCGGCACCGCCTGAAAAGGCAGGAGAGGTCAACGCCGTCGCTGCGGAAACGGGGGTGGGCGTGACGAGAATCGGAAAGCTTGTCGATGCGCAGTGCGGGATCGTGGCGCTCGACGGAGAGGGGTGCGAAATCCCCCTCCCGAAGGCGGGTTATCGGCACTTCTAGCGGGGGAGCCTCAGGGCTTCCGGTTGCTTTCCCTTGATCTATTTGGCATCTTTTTGCCCAATTTCTGCAGTCGGCAGGGGGGAGGACTTTCAGCGCTTGCGTTGAAAGAGAGAGGCCATTCCCGCCGGTTACTCCGTCAAGGAAAACCTAAGGACAAAAAAATGAGCACTGCTTTGTGGGCTATTATCGGCTGCGGCGTGCTTGCACTCATCTATGGCATCTGGGCTATCCGCTCAGTGCTGGCGATGGATGCGGGCAATGCACGCATGCAGGAAATCGCTGCGGCGATTCAGGAGGGAGCGAGCGCCTATCTCGCACGTCAGTACACGACCATTGCCCTTGTCGGCGCGGTCATTTTTGCCGTTGTCTGGTATCTGTTGACCATCAAGGTTGCCGTTGGCTTCCTTGTTGGTGCGGCGCTTTCGGGCGCGGCCGGCTATATCGGCATGCTGGTTTCGGTGCGGGCGAACGTGCGCACCACGCAGGCTTCCAGCACGAGCCTTGCCGCAGGTCTCAGCGTTGCCTTCAAGTCGGGCGCTGTCACCGGCATGCTGGTGGCGGGCCTCGCGCTTCTCGCGGTCGCGGTCTATTACGCCGTGCTCACCACGCAGCTTGGCCTTGCGCCCGGCTCGCGTGAAGTGATCGACGCTCTGGTTGCTCTCGGCTTTGGTGCGTCGCTCATCTCAATTTTCGCACGTCTCGGCGGCGGCATTTTCACCAAGGGTGCCGACGTGGGTGGCGATCTTGTGGGCAAGGTCGAAGCGGGCATCCCGGAAGATGATCCTCGCAACCCGGCTACCATTGCCGACAATGTCGGCGACAATGTCGGCGACTGCGCGGGCATGGCTGCTGACCTTTTCGAAACCTATGCGGTGACGGTCGTTGCCACGATGGTTCTTGCCTCGATCTTCTTCGCGGGCGCGGCCATCGACAACATGATGCTTTACCCGCTCGCCATTGGCGGTGCCTGCATCGTGACCTCGATCATCGGCACGTTCTTCGTCCGCCTCGGCAAGAGCAACAACATCATGGGCGCGCTCTACAAGGGCTTCATCGCTTCTGCGGTGCTGTCGCTCGCGCTGCTCTACTGGGTGACCGATCAGGTGATCGGCCTCGAAGCTGCCTACGCCATCGGCGACAAGAGCTTCACCGGCTTTGACCTCTATATCTGCGGTGTTGCAGGCCTTGTCGTGACCGGCCTCATCGTCTGGATCACGGAATACTACACAGGCGTGAATTTCCGCCCCGTGAAGTCTGTTGCCGCTGCCTCGGCAACGGGTCATGGCACCAATGTCATTCAGGGTCTCGCCATCTCGATGGAAGCGACGGCGCTTCCCGCGCTTGTCATCGTGGTTGGCATTCTCGTGACCTATGGCCTTGCCGGTCTCTTCGGTATCGCCATCGCGGTGACGACGATGCTCGCCCTTGCCGGCATGGTCGTCGCTCTCGACGCCTTTGGTCCGGTTACGGACAATGCTGGCGGCATTGCCGAAATGGCGGACTTGCCCGCGGATGTCCGCAAGACGACCGACGCTCTCGACGCCGTGGGTAACACCACAAAGGCTGTCACTAAGGGTTATGCGATCGGTTCGGCGGGCCTCGGCGCGCTGGTGCTTTTCGCCGCTTATACGGAAGACCTGAAGTACTTTGCGGCCAATGCCGACACCTATAGCTACTTCGCTGGCATAAGCCCCGACTTCTCGCTTTCCAACCCCTATGTGGTGATCGGCCTCTTCATTGGCGGCCTTCTGCCTTACCTGTTTGGCTCGATGGGCATGACTGCCGTTGGCCGCGCGGCGGGGTCGGTTGTGGAAGAAGTCCGGCGTCAGTTCAAGGCTGACCCGGGCATTATGGCGGGCACTTCAAAGCCCGATTATGCGCGTGCGGTTGACATGCTGACCAAGGCGGCGATCAAGGAAATGATTATTCCTTCGCTGCTGCCCGTTCTGTCTCCCATCGTTCTCTACTTCATCATCCTCGGTATTGCCGACAAGTCCGCCGCCTTCTCTGCGGTCGGTGCCATGCTGCTCGGCGTGATCGTGACGGGTCTCTTCGTCGCGATCTCCATGA
>NZ_JBATWS010000404.1:0-5648 GCF_049672805.1 Parvibaculum sp. | reverse complement strand
GCGCTATGGCGTCGAGGTGAAATGCTGGCTCGTACCTGCGCCGGATGCGGCCGCCGCCCCCGAATATGAATTGCTCCTTGCCTATGCCCGCCGCGATGCGGCGCGCGTCGCGCGGGAATACGGGCTAGAGTTTCCTGAAAGTGCGGCAGCGCCTGATGCAACACTTGTCGCGCGCGCCACGGCATTGCTCGCAAAGGCGGTCGGGCGCGGCAACTTCGTGCATCTTGCCGTACCCGCAGGGCACGCGCTCTGGACCGGCGACAAGAACGCACTTGGCCGGTTGCAGGAAGAATATGGCGTCGCCTCGGGCGCAGAAACGGAAAGCGCCCTCCGCGCGGGGGCGGCAAAGCGCCTCAAGCTCGGCCATTATCTGAGCGGCATGTTCTGCTTCGAGGGCGAGTGGTATTGGGGTGTTGACCGTCTCAACCATCTGGAGGAGCGGCTTGCGGAAGCAGGCTTCGACCGCGCCCCCGGCACGCCCATGCTCGCCCCCTGGCGCGACCTCACCCTTGCGCCACCGCCGCCCTCAAGCCGCCGCCCCGTGATTGATTACTGGTTCTCCTTCCGCAGCCCCTATTCATGGATATCGGTGCCGCGCATGCGAAAGCTCGCCCGGCACTACAACGCCGAGCTTCGGCTGCGCTTCGTCTTGCCTATGGTTATGCGCGGCTTGCCGGTGCCGCTGGTGAAGCGCCTCTATATCGTCCGCGACACGAAGCGCGAAGCGGAGCGGGCGGGGCTGCCCTTCGGCACGGTGGTTGATTCCGTCGGCGCAGGTGCGGCCCGTGCGCTCGCTGTGCTCCATCATGCCATTCCGCTCGGCAAGGGTGAGGAGTTTGCCGAGCTTGCCGGCAAGGCCGTCTTTGCCGATGGCATCGACATCGCCACGGATAGCGGCCTCATGGATATCGCCCGCCGCGCGGGGCTTGCGCCGGAAACGGTGAAGAAGGCGCTGGCCGATCCGGGCTGGGAAGCGGAGGTGGAACGGAACCGGCAGGCGCTGTTCGAAGCGGGGCTATGGGGTGTGCCCTCTTTCCGCGTTGAGGGCATGCCCGCCCATTGGGGGCAGGACCGTTTCTGGGCGCTGGAACAGGATATTCGGGACTGGCTCAAGGCAAATCCCTGATTCTCCCCGTTAATGGTCCATATGGGTCATGCGCTGCATGATGCCCGCGGGGCATTCTCGCCTCGCAGTATCGCCATAACCGGATTCGGGAGGCAGGAATGGGCATTGTTCGGCATGTTGCGGCCGGGGCGCTCGGAGTGCTTATCGGCCTGACGCTGTTCGTCATGATTGCGGCGCTGACGCTGATCGTCTGACGCGGCAGATCAGTTCAGAAGGGCGAGGCCATGCCTGGCATGGCCCCCGAGCGCGGATTTCGGCTATAAACACCGCGCCGGACGCAGCCGGCTCTTGCAGCGGGAGCACCATGAGCCATTCCCTTTTTACGCTGATCGAAAACTCTCTCCCGAAGGATCGCTCGCGGATCATTCTCGAAGCGCCGGATCGGACGCATGGTCTGCGCGACTGGAGCGCGGACTATCTCCTTTCCTTCGCCGCGCGGCTCGCGTCTCTTTTTGCGCAGCGCGGGCTCGAGTCCGGGGATCGCGTGGCGCTGCAGGTGGAGAAATCCCCGGAAGCGCTTGGCGTTTATCTTGCCTGTTTGCGCGGCGGCTTTGTCTTTCTGCCTATGAACACGGCCTATCGCTTTGACGAGGTGGATTATCTCGTCGGCAATGCCGAGCCGTCGCTCATCATCTGCGACCCTTCCGCCGAAAAGCCCATTCTCGAAATCGCAGAGCGCAACGCCACCCCCCATGTGCTGACGCTTGATGCAGAAGCACGCGGCAGTCTGATGGATGAGGCAGCGCAGGTGACAGAGATAGTGCCGCCTGTTGCGGTGGAGGCAGATGATCTCGCTGCCATCCTTTACACGTCAGGCACGACCGGAAAGCCCAAAGGCGCGATGCTGAGCCACCGTAATCTCGCTTCCAACGGACTTGCGCTGCGCGATGGTTGGCGCTTCACGGAAAAGGATGTGCTTCTCCACGCGCTGCCGATCTTCCATGCGCATGGGCTCTTCGTGGCCTGTCACTGTGCGTTGCTCGCAGGCGCCCGCATGATCTGGCTCGGCAAGTTTGATCGCGACATGGTGATCCGCGAATTGCCGCGCGCGACAAGCTTCATGGGCGTGCCGACCTTCTATACGCGGCTTCTTGCGGGTGACGACTTCAACCGCGATCTCGTCGCCCATATGCGGCTTTTCACATCAGGCTCGGCCCCGCTTCTCGCAGAAACCTTCGAGGAATTCCGCGCGCGCACGGGGCAAGCCATTCTTGAACGCTATGGCATGACCGAGACCGGCATGAATACATCGAACCCTTATGATGGCGAGCGCCGGGCCGGCACGGTCGGCTTTCCGCTGCCCGGCACGGAAGTGCGCGTCATGTCGGATGAAGGTGTGGAACTTGGCGTGGGCGAGGTCGGCGGTCTTCAGGTACGCGGGCCGAATGTTTTCAGCGGCTATTGGCGCATGCCGGAAAAGTCAGCCGAGGAGTTTGCGGAAGGCGGCTGGTTCAAGACCGGTGATGTCGCGATGATTGATGCGGATGGCTATGTCCATCTCGTCGGGCGCGCAAAGGATCTCATCATTTCGGGCGGCTTCAACGTCTATCCGAAAGAGATCGAGGAACTGGTGGATGACATGCCGGAAGTGCTCGAATCCGCCATTGTCGGTGTCCCTCATGCGGATTTCGGTGAAGCGGGTGTGGCCGTCATCGTGCTGCGCCCCGGCGCAAGCCTTGACGAAAAGACGGTCATCGCGCGGCTGAAAGAGAAGCTCGCAAACTACAAGGTGCCAAAGCGGGCCTTCTTCGTGGAAAACCTGCCGCGCAACACAATGGGCAAGGTGCAGAAAAACCTGCTGCGTGATGAATATCGCGACGCCTGCAAGAACTAGCGGCGCTGATCGCTTTCGCGGCGGCGCACAGGCGTCTTGCCATCACGGCGGCGGCGATCCGGGCCGGTGAAGACAGGCGTGCGGATAATGGCGCGCGGCCGGGTCAGCACCACTTCGATGCGGTCGATAAGCTGTTGCGCAGAAAAGGGCTTGGAGAGAATTTCCGTTACGCCCGCATCCCGCGCTTCAATGATCGCGCTGCGCTCCCGCTTCGTCGTGAGATAGATCACGGGAATGCTTGCGAGATTGTCTTCGTCCGCATTGCGGATCGCGCGCACGACGGAAAGCCCGTCAAGCGGCGGCTCCAGATCATCCATGATCGCCAGATCAACCTTGCCACGGATCAATGCGCTCAGCGCATCTTCGCCGGAGCGGGCGCTTGAAATATTGCGCACGCCAAGCCCGGTCAGAATGCCGCGCAGCATATTGGCCATGAACACCGTGTCTTCGACGATCAGCACACCGAGCTGTGCATAGGTTTCAGGGCTGACGGTCAGGCGGTTTGTGGCAGGCTCTTGTGACATGTCTCTTTCTCGGCGACTGATGGTAGCGCGCAGGCAATATGCTCCTTGCAGTCTTAGCGATTGGTTAGCGTCACCCCTTTCAGCGCCGGTTTTCGGGGTTTTTCAGGCGGGGCAGCATCCGGCTCAACCCGTGGTCGGTCTTCTCCCAATGAAAGGGCCGCGTCATGAGTTGCCAGAGCGCCTTGTAGGCGGCGATTGAGATGAGAAGCCAATAGGCGGGCATCATCAGCGGGTGGGCGATCAGGGATGAAAGTCCCCGCGCGGAGACGGCGGCAAGCCCGGCCAGGATCGCAAGCCCATATCCGGTAATCAAAACCAGAAGATTGAAGATGGCGAGCGCGTGGCCCTCAGCCGGGTCAGCGGCGGAGAAGGCAAGGGACAGCAGCGCCGATCCATAAAAGAGCGGATGGACCAGATTTGAAAGCGTGAAGCCGCCGACAAGAATCTGAAAGCCGAGAAAGCCCTTGGACCCGAGTGTTCTGTAGAGCCGTAGCGGGTGGCGCATCCGCACGAGATAGGTCTGGAGCCAGCCCTTGACCCATCGGGAGCGTTGCCGGATCCAGTTGGGCAGGCGGCAATTCGCTTCCTCCTGCGTGGTGGAGTGGATGATGCCGCAGCGATAGCCCATCAGCGCGAAGCGAATGCCGAGATCGGCGTCCTCCGTCACATTATTGGGATCCCATGCACCTGCCTTGCGCAAGGCACAGAGGCGGAAATGGGTGGACGTGCCACCTAGCGGAATGGGCAGGCCGAGCCGCACCATGGTTGGCAGCAACAAGTCGAAAAAGGCGGCGTATTCGATGGCGAATTGCCGGGTCAGCCAGTTTTCGTTCCAGTTGTAATAATTGAGCTGAGCCTGAACGCAGGCAAGCCGTTCATCCCCGAGCGCAAAGGCGGCAATGGCTTTCTTCAGTTGCTGCGGCTCGGGCAGGTCTTCCGCATCATAGATGACGAGATAGTCACCGCGCGCAAAGGGCAGGGCGAAGTTGCAGGCCTTGGGCTTTGTCCGGGGAAGGCTTTTCGGGATGATGATGAAGCTGAAATGATCGTGCAGGTCGAGCGCCTTGGCAGCCGCGATTGTTTCGGCGTCGTCTTCCTCAAAGAGCAGCAGGATTTCCAGCTTCGATGCCGGATAGTCGAGGTCGCGCAAGGCATCGACAAGGAAGGGCAGCACCCGCGCCTCACGAAAGAGCGGCACCATGACCGTATAGACAGGCAAATCGGTGTCGGGTGGTGCGCCGTGATTGGCGAAAGCGCGCTCCTCCTTCGTGCGGGGTGCGAGCAGCCCGACAAAGATCGAGGCATAGCGAAGCGCCGCCCCGGCCAGAAAGACCATGCCGACAGCGATGTTTGCGGCTTTGAAGAGGCCTGACGGATTTGCCAGCGCGAGGCAGAAAAGCGCGAGCAGGCCGATGGTGAGCCAGTGTATCTGTGGCGTGGAGAGTCGCGTGGCGGCGGAGCTTTCGGGCATTTGCTTCAGAAGCCCGAAAACGGCGCGCTCCGTCAGCACTTCCGAAAAACCGGATTGCAGCGCCCGCCTTATGTCGCGCTGTGTGGCAATGAATACCGGCTGCGAGCGGCCTTCCTGTTCGGCAATGGCGGCATGCGCAATGTCAGGGTCGGCTGCCACCCAGACCGTTTCAGTGCCCTGCCGCCGCCACGGAAGGCAAAGCTCCCGCAGGTAAAAATCAAGTATCTCGGCCTTCGCAAGCTCGGGGTCCGGTGGCTCGGCGGCAAGATCGATGAAAGGGATGCCACGCTGTTCGCCATAGAGCCGGGCAACATCCGCATCCCGCATCGCGCCGGTGCTGACCAGCACCCGGCCGAGCGACCCGCCCCATTGCCGCTGCCGCTCCAGTGCCTTTGCGAGCATGTCGGGCAGGAGAAGGTCCGCCTCGAGCGCGAGTTCCCCGAGAAGGGGGCGAGAGCGATCTCGCCGCGCCGCCTTGCGGTCGCGTGAGGCAACACCCTCCCGGACAGGCCCGATCTGGCCTGCTTTATTCGCCGACTTCTCTTCCAATGGTCCTCCCCCGGGGATCCCGTCTGGATTTGAGTTTATTCCGGCATCATTTGTTGTTGAGCGTAATCGTATAATAAAGATTGTGTTAACAAAATCGAATATTTCAGACGTGGGTTCAGCCCGAATCCGGGCACGGTGCTTGCT
>NZ_JBATWS010000403.1:0-2392 GCF_049672805.1 Parvibaculum sp. | reverse complement strand
TTTGAAGCAGCCTGACATGCGTCGAGGCCGACGCCTGGATGCTTCCGTCTCTCAGCTCTGCGTGCGAAACGACTGCCACTCTCGGCCTTTCTTCCCAATCTTTCCGAAGAACAAGTGATCGATAAATATCGTAATAGGCATGACTCATGAGAAGGCATGTGCTTCTGGGAGCAACAATGTTCTGCCAGCGGACAACGCACTCTACGCCACGCGCATATTCCGCAGGGTCTTCGCGCAAGCGCCGGAGTACATTGATTACATCCGAGGCATTTTTCTCCTGCACCAGCCAACCCGCGCCGCTCTCCTTCATCCTGTCTCCGACAGCACCATAATCGAAGGCAATTACGGGTATCCCGCAGGACCAGAGCTCTGTGAGTGTGTGACAATAGGTTTCAGGCCATATCGAAAAGACGCCGCCAATATGGGGCCTGATCTCGCGGATTCTATCTGCGAACTTTTCTCTGGCATATACGCCATGAGAAATTACGTCGGTCGGAAGAGAGACATCTACGCCCACATCTCCAAGAACGTGGATTTCCAGATTTTCCTCTGAAGCTCGCCGCCCAAGCTCTTCGATTATCTTTCCGCCCTTTGCGACGGAGATATTTCCGGGAATGACAATCCTGATCTTCGTGTCGGATTCTATTTGCGGCGTCAGTTTCTCGAAGCGATCAAAATCCCGTCCATGCGGAATGACATGGAAGGGGCGCTCCCTGAGGAAAGGATATGTCCTCGAAATGATCTCCTTCGCGCTTTCTGCCGTTGTGATGAACACATCACAAAGCTTGAGTACTTCCTCCATGCTGGTGCGCCATTGCGTGATGGCTGCCCCTTTCAGCGCCGGGAAGCCGCGAGATGGCCACAGCTCGTGGCGGCATTCGCCGCGGCTGGCTGTGCATACGCCGCCGCAATATTCATTTTTGTCATCCAGCAGCTTGACCGTCGGGCAGACCGTATAGAAATCGTGAAATGAAAAGACGACGGGCCGCCCGAGCGTCTTCGCGACTTCAATCAGGCCAAGGCCATGCCAGCCGATATGCCGAACATGAACGAGTTCGATTGCATATCGAACCATCCACTCGCCGACAACCGCGTCATACTCGTCACTTCTATGAGGGAACGCCTTGAGCGGGTTTGAAAGAATATGGCGCTCCACCTCCGTATACACGCCATCTCGGAAATGGGAGAGCGTCAGAATGGTGGCGTTGCACCGCAGGACAAAAGCCTCGACCCGATCATCAAGCGCCTGCATCAGATCCTGATTGGTCTGAGGCGTTCCGCCTGTTCTGGTCGAGAGGACAAAGAGAACACGAGGAAGCGCAACCTGCTTACTGCTGGCAAGCGTGCGCTGGATGTCGTGAACACGCTGACGCGCGAGCTTCAACGGCTCCCCACTAACGAACTTCTTTACGAGCTCGCCATATTCGGGATAGCGCTGGTCAACGACCGCGCGCCCTTCAGCCATAAGCCGGACCTTTTCCTCTCCGAAACTTGCGGAGCGGACGTGATAGATCAGCGTGGAATCATCGACGATATGCGACCATCCCTTGCGCACAGCGCGCATGCAGAGATCATTTTCCTCGCCATACCCTCTCGGGAAAGCATTCGCGTCCAGCAAGCCGACTTCATCAAGGCAGTCGCGACGCACATACATACAGAAGCCGTTGCCGGTGGGCGTAGAGGGGCGCAAGCGTGCCGAGGCATGCGTTATGGCGCGGGCATATTCATCAAGCGTCAGCCATTTCGGCAGTTCATTATTCTTGCCGATTTCGGGCGCAGAGAAGGCCCCCGCATTATTTGACAGCGGTGTAACCGTTCCGATTTTTTCTCCGCTATAGGCGGCTACCCGGAGATTGAGCAACCAGCCGGGTGTTACCTTCGTATCCGAGTTGAGAAACACGACATCCGCGCGGCCCGCCAGTTCGATGCCGCGGTTCACCGTTCGTGTGAAACCCAGATTGTTCTCATTGCGGTATATCTCGACCGAACCTTCTGCTTCGTAACGGCTGAGGACTTCCTTCACTTCCGGCGCCGGGCTGGCATCGTCAATGATGATGATGCGCGCTTGGCCCCTGGTATGGGTCAGCAAGGCTTCGAGACATTCGTCCACTTCCTTCGCCGCGTTGTACACCGGCACAATCACAGCCGGGGGTAGCGCGCTCTTGCGCAATCTCGTCAGCGTTTCCCCGAAGGCTACAGAGGATGCCGCCGTTCCGGAGGATGGGCGCAGCCCCTCCCACCAGGGACGCTGCGCTGTAGCGGGTGCCGGGAGACGCCCTTCCTTTTGTCCATAGCGCAGATAGTGGACGAGCGGATTCATGCCCGCGCGCTTCACATCGCGATACTTGTCGAGATACCAGGAAGTGCTGAAAGACGGCCCCGGGTCCCTCAT
>NZ_JBATWS010000402.1:0-6245 GCF_049672805.1 Parvibaculum sp. | reverse complement strand
CCTTGTGCCCGCCCTTGCGCTCGGGACGCTGACGCTTGCCGCTTGTGGCAGCGACTCCGAAACGGTGACGAAGCGCACCGTGATCGAGGAGCAGCCGACCACCGTGCGCACCGAAACGACCACAACGACGGTGGAAGAGGATTGACCTGCGGAGGCCGGGTGCGCGGTGCCTAGCGCCGCGCCTCGATCGCATCCCAGACAAGGCCCGCAAGATTGGCGCCGTCGAAACGGTCAATCTCCTGAATGCCGGTTGGCGAGGTCACATTGATTTCGGTGAGATAGTCGCCGATCACATCAATGCCGACAAAGATCAGCCCGCGTGCTTTCAGTTCCGGGCCGATGATCTCGCAAATCTCGCGCTCTCGCGGTGTGAGCGACCATTTCTCGGCGCGGCCGCCGACATGCATGTTCGAGCGCGCTTCGCCTTCCGCCGGCACGCGGTTGATCGCCCCCACCGGTACGCCATCCACGAGAATGATGCGCTTGTCGCCCTGCCGCACCTCGGGCAGATATTTCTGCACGATGACCGGCTCACGGTTCATCTGTCCGAACATTTCGAGAAGCGAGTTCAGATTTTCATCGCCCTCGCGGATGCGGAACACGCCCGCGCCGCCATTGCCGAAAAGCGGCTTCACGATGATGTCGGAAAACTCGTTGCGGAAGGCGCGGATTTCATTCGGATCGCGGCTGATGAGCGTTGGCGGCAGAAGCCCCGCAAAGCGCACGGCGAAAAGTTTTTCCGGCGCGTTGCGTACTTCGGCAGGATCGTTCACCACCAGCGTTTTCGGATGTACCGTCTCCAAAATATGCGTCGCGGTGATGTAGCTCATGTCGAAGGGCGGATCCTGACGCATGAGCACCACATCCACCTCATCGAGATGAACCTTCTCCTTCGCGCCGAGCGTGGCGTGATTGCCGGCCTCGCGGCGCAGCGTGAGCGGGCACATTTGCGCATAGGCGCGGCCATCCCGCATGGATAGGTCGAGAGGCTCGTAATAGAAAAGCTTGTGGCCGCGCGCCTGTGCCTCCAGCCCGAGGGCGAAGGTCGAATCCGCATTGATATTGATGCTGTGGATCGGGTCCATCTGAATGGCGACGGAAAGGCTCATGGTCTTTTCTTCTCTTGCTGGCGCGGGGCCGCTTTTCGGGAAGGCCTTGCTGGCCTGATTTCAGGGAAAGATGGGCGGAGGCGACGCGGTTTGCGAGCGAAAAATCACAAAGCTGAAAAAGCCCGTTCAGTTGAGCCGTGTCTTGAGGCGGCGCAGCGCCTCTTCCGCCATGCCCGCGATGCGCATTTCGCCAAGGCCGGTTGCAAGGTCGATGCAGGTTGCAAAGGCATCTGCCGCCGCGCCCATATGGCCTGCATGAACCTCGAGCCGTCCAAGCTCAAAGCGCAGTCCTGCCCGGCCCGGCGCAAACCAGATCATGCGCGTCACCACATCGCGCGCCCGCGCGAAATCGCCCGCGCGGATGGCACGGCTCAGAATATTGTTTTCAAGGCGCAGCAGAATGTCCCGCGTGCCCACGGCCTCGCAGTTCTCAGGCGTGAGGCGCGCATCCGGCCCTTCAACGCCACGCAGCATGGCAAGCAAATCTGCCGAGGTGAGCGTCTGCCCGCCATTGAAGGGATCAAGCACCACGGCTTCATCCGGCCCGCGCAGGCGCAGGACGAAATGACCGGGGAAGTTGAGCCCTGTCATTTCAAGGCCGAGCTTCGATGCGACATGGAGATAGAGAATGCCAAGCGTGACGGGCAGTCCCTTTCGGCGGTCAATCACATGGGCGAGATTTGCGTTGCGCGGATCATCATAGGTTTCTGCATCACCCAGATAGCGAAACCGCCCTGCCATCACGCCGGAGAGAACACCCGCCGCCACCTGGCAGGGTGCGGCTCTCGATGTGCCAAGGGCGGCGGCTGCCGCTTCCACAAGTTCGTTCAGATGAGCGCGGTAGAGATCACGCGAGAGATCGGGCCTGTCGCACGCAGAGAGCGCCAATGCGAGCTGGGCGATGTCGAGTTCCGCATCGGACATCTCGCCCGCCGCGCGAAGCTCGTTTTCAATGTCTCTCATCTCTCTCCCCATGCGCTCATCTTCGCGCGGAAAATACCGCCGCCGCAAGCACCGATGTGAGACAGAAGCAAGACGCGATGTGAAAGGCGATCACCCGTTGCGGCGCTTGATCTCCACATAGGAGACGACATTGCGCACGCCCGATATGTCGCGCGCATGTGCAATGACGCGGTCAAGCTCCGCCTTGTCGAGCGCCGTTCCCATCAGATAGACAACGCCGTTCACTGTTTCGATGGAATAGTTGAGGCTGCTTACATTGCTGTCGGCGGTAAGCCGCGCGCGCAACTTGGTGGTGATCGACGCATCGCTGACAGATTGCGTAAAGCCTGTTCTCTCGCCGGCCTTCAACTCGTTGATGACTTCCTTCACACCGCCGATCGTCCAGACGATGCGTGTGACCGTGATGCGATCTTCAGGCTTTGGCACGGTGCCGGAGAGAAGCACGCGGCCATTTCGCACCTGCGTTGCAACACCCGCATAGAGTTTTGAATCTTCGGCGAGAAGCTTGCGATTTATTTCGAAAGCGATCTGATTGTCATCGACGGCCTGTTCAAGACCGCGGTCCTGCGCCGCCCCCACAGCCGCCGCCCCGCCCGCGCCAATGGCAAGCGGCACACAGCCGCCGAGCAGCACAGCCGAACCCAGAACCAGCGCGATAATCTTCTTCATCGTCTCGATATCCCTGTTGCAGAACCGCGCCAGAAAATGAGCGACGGGATGCGGCAGCATTATGGCCGCCAGGCATCTGCCATGTGACGAGGCAAGCTTCGCGGCGCAACAAGCACCATGTCAAAGCGCAGATCAAGATCGGAAAGGGCAGGATTCCGGCCAAGAAAATGCGCCGCTGCGCGCTGAAGCCGCTCACGCTGACGCGGTGTCAACGCTTCCACCGCCGACCCGCCCGCGCCGCGCGCCTTCACCTCGACAAGGGCAAGCACGCGGCCGCGCCGCACCACCAGATCGATCTCGCCTGCGGGCGTTTTCAGGCGGCGGGCAAGAATATGATAGCCCTTGAGCCACAACAGGAGAGCGGCAAGCCCTTCCGCGCGAAGGCCGAGACGATAGGCCGCCCGGCCTCTCTGCGCATCCCCCCTCCGCGCCCTCATTCCCTGCCTCGCCTCTCTATCTTGCCCCGGAGAGTTCGAGCGCGCGTGCATAGATTTCGCGGCGCGGCAGACCGGTGATCGAGACGACTTCCGCCACCGCATCCTTGAGCGTGGTGCGCGCGAGCGCATTCTCGAGCATCGCGTCAACTTCATGGGCGCAGAGCGGCGCGCGTTTTTCGGGCGGGCCAACCACCACGACGATCTCCCCTTTCGGGCCACCTTCCTCTTGGTAATGGGCGGCAAGCTCGGAGAGGGAGCCGCGCCGCACTTCCTCGAACTTCTTGGTCAGTTCCCGCGCAACGGCTGCGGGGCGGTCGCCCAATGCGCCTGCCATATCGGCGAGCGAGGCGGCAAGCCGGTTCGCGCTTTCCAGAAAGACGAGCGTTGCGGGAATGGCGGCGAGTTCGGCAAATTCCTTGCGGCGCGCTTCCTGCTTTGCGGGCGCGAAACCGGCAAAGAAAAAGCGGTCTGTCGGCAGCGCCGCCAGTGTCAGCGCAGCAAGCACGGAGGAGGCACCCGGCAGCGTCGTCACATAATGGCCGGCAGCGACCGCTTCCTGCACGAGCTTGAGGCCCGGATCGGAGACAAGCGGCGTGCCCGCATCCGAGACCAGCACGATCACCTCGCCTGCTTCCAGCCGCTTCAAGATGCGCGGGCGCATTTCGGCGGCGTTATGGTCGTGATAGGGCGCGGTTTTTGCGGAAATATTGTGGATCGCAAGGAGCTTTGCCGTCACCCGCGTATCCTCGCAGAGAAGCAGGTCGCACTGCGCCATCAGATCAAGCGCACGGGCGGTTATATCGGCAGCATTGCCGATGGGCGTCGCGGTGACATAAAGGCCGGGCGCGGGCCGCGCCGAGGTGACGGTTTTTTCCATGAGCGGACCTTGGCTCCCGGCGGGCCGATTTGCAATCGGCTTCGCAAATCAGGGGCGGGTATCGACAGGGGCAAGCCATTGGTTTACTTGGCGGGGAGCCGCGATTAGGCTCCGCAAAAGGCGCTCGCGCCTCTTCGATTGCGTCTCGACCAAGCAGGATAAACTCCGGTGACAAAGCCCGCCCTCGCTGCCCGCCTCGGTTCCTTCACGGCTTTGAGGACCGCTGCCCTTGCCGGTCTGGTGCTTCTCGCCGCCGCCTGCTCACCGACAACGACACGCACTCCCCCCGTCGCACCGCCGCCGCAGGTGACACCGCCCCCCAAGATAGAAGTGACGCCGCCGCCGGCCCCGCAGACCTATCAGCGTGACCCTTCACGCTTCCTCACACCCGCCTTCATGCAGGGGCAGGAGCCGGTGCGTGTGGCGCTGCTGCTGCCCTTCAATTCGCCGCGCGAAAATGTGCGCACCCTCGCCAATGCGCTCTACAACACGGCACAGCTCGCCCTTTTCGAGTTTGACGCGCCGAATGTGCTGCTGATCGCAAAGCCCACCGGCGGCACGGCCGCGGGCGCGCGGCAGGCGGCGAAGGAAGTTCTCGATGCCGGTGCCGAAATCGTGCTCGGGCCGCTTTTCGCAGAAGAAGTGATGGCGGTTGCGCCGCTCGCGCGTGAGGCCAATGTGCCGGTCGTCGCCTTCTCTTCCGACAGTTCGGTGGGCGGCAATGGCGTGCATCTTCTGTCCTTCCCGCTGGACGAGGAAGTCGAGCGCATTGTCGATTATGCGACGCTGCAGGGCCTCACGCGCTTTGCAGCCCTTTATCCGCAGGGAAGCTATGGCGAGCGGGTGCGCGCAGCCTTTGAACGCGCTGTCTCGCAGCGCGCGGGCAGGATCGTCGCCTCGACGAGCTATCCTTCCGATCCGCAGGCCATGTATGACCCCGCCAAGCGCATTGCAGGTGCCTATGGCGGCGGCAATTACACGGCGCTGTTCCTCCCCGAAGGCGGACAGGGCGTGAAGGCCATCGCGCCGCTTCTGCCCTATTACGATGTCGATCCGCGCGAGGTGAAGTTTCTCGGCACGGGCGCATGGGATGATGTGTCGCTGACACGCGAGCCGCCGCTTCATGCGGGCTGGTATCCCGCGCCGCCGCCTGCGAGCTATCAGCAGTTTGTCGCGCGGTATCAGCGCGCCTATGGATCGACGCCGCCGCGCATTGCAAGCCTTGGCTATGATGCGGTGAGCCTTGCGATTGCGCTTTCGGGATTGCCTGCGGGCGAACGTTACACCACGCAGACGCTCACCAATGAAGACGGCTTTGCCGGTGTGGACGGGATTTTCCGCTTCAACCCGGATGGCAGCACGGATCGCGGGCTTGCCGTTCTGGAAATCCGTCCGACAGGCGCGGTCGTGATCGACCCGGCACCGGAAAGCTTCACACCGCGTCTCTTCTGACCGCCCGCCTTATTCAGGCAAGAAGCCGCACCAGCAGCGCATCAAGGACGAGGCGTCCCTGCCGCGTTGTGCGGATTATGTCGCTTTCCTGCGTGAGAAGTCCGTCTTCCACCAACGCATTGATCCGCGCAGGAGAAAGCGCTGCGCCCGAAATCCTTGCATGGCGGGAAAGCGACACGCCTTCTGAAAGGCGGAGGCCCATCATCATCATTTCGTCGCCCTGCTCGCCCGGCATGATTTCCTCAAGGTCGGCAATGCCGTTGCCCTCCGCTTCCACCGCCTCAAGCCATGCGCCGGGCAGGCGATGCGTTGCGGTGGCGAGGCGCTTTCCGTCCACGCTTACCCGGCCATGCGCGCCGGGGCCGACGCCCGCATAGTCGCCATAGCGCCAATAGACGAGATTGTGACGGGACGCCGCCCCTTCCTTCGCATAGTTCGATACTTCGTAGGCGGATAATCCGGCTTCCGCGCAAATTTCGCCGGTGAGCTGGTAAAGCTCTGCCGCCACCTCATCATCGGGCAGGGCGAAGGCACCCTTCTCATAGAGCCGCGCAAAGGCGGTGCCTGCTTCAATGGTAAGCTGATAGAGCGAGAGGTGATCTGCCGCATGGGCAAGAGCCGCGCGCAATTCGCGCTCCCATGTCTCGCGCGTCTGACCGGGTCTTGCATAGATGAGATCGAAGGAAAGGCGCGGGAAAGTTTCACGCGCGAGCGCAATAGCGGCAAGCGCTTCCTTCG
>NZ_JBATWS010000401.1:0-2265 GCF_049672805.1 Parvibaculum sp. | reverse complement strand
ATGCAGAGCTCCGCAACGCCCGTCACGACAAGAAACACGATACCGAGCGAGGCAAGCCAGGCCACGGGCTGCCAGTCACGCATCTGGTCAATCTCGCTTGCCGTGCGCGCCGTCTCCTGTGTCGCCTCGGTCGAGATACCAAGACCCGCCAGCGCATTGCCAAGCGATGAGCCGACACTGCCATCGCTCGTCGCGGCAAGGCCGTTCGGCAGCGACATCAGCGCGAGCAGAAGGCCAACACCAAGCAGCATGGTGAGCGCGAGAACAAATACGATGCGGACAAAGAGCGCCTTCCCCATGGGCCCAAGCTGCTCATAGAGAATATGCGCGGCAACCGTCGCAAACAGAACCTGCATCGACTTGAACGCGACGGACGAACCAAGCGCACCGGGAAGTTCAAGGAACTCATTGGCGAGCGCGCGCGTCCAGAATTCGCTGACGATCATGTAGTCGACGACAAGCGCGCCGAGGGCGATCAGGCCCACAGCGGCGAACGCCATGAAATAGAAACCTGCAAACCGCGCCTGCCGCTCGCTCGCAACATAGTTGCGGTTGATCTGCGCGCGCATGTCGTCGGGGATCAGGGAGGCGGTGCGGCTCATGACGCCACCTTCCTGCGGAAGATACCCTTGCGCTTCGGCGCATCTTCGGCGGCGCCTTCAAGCGGCGTTGCGAGCCTTCTCGCAAGCTCGACAATCTCGCGCTCCAGCGTTTCCTGCCGCGCGCGCTTTTTCGCAAGCTCGGCTGCATAGGCCGCATCAAGCTCGGAAAGCCGCGAAAAGACGTGAAGTTCGGGAAGCGGCTCCGCATTGCGGCCATAGGCGAACGCCGTGTGGCTCTTGTCCGACTGGGCAGCCTTCTCGCCTTGCCCGCCAGCGGCATCAAACCCGTTGCTCATCCGTCAGCCCCTCCTGATCACCGGAACAGATGTCTTTGACTGTGCCATTGAAGGACGCCAATACGGCAGAAACATTATGGGAATATGGCGAGAATGTGATGCCTGTTTCACACAGCTTTCACGCCGCCTCATCCGTATTGTAGTCCACGAGGCGGACCAGCTCGATCATGATGTCATTGATCTGGAAATCCTTGGGCGTATAGATCGCGGCAACGCCGGCGGTGCGGAGCTTTTCCTCGTCGTCCGACGGAATGATGCCGCCGACCACGACCGGAATATGCGCAAGCCCCGCCTCGCGCATCCGCGCCATCACTTCCTCAACCAGCGAGACATGGCTGCCGGAGAGGATCGACAGGCCGACAACATGCACGTCGCCGTCCCGCGCTGCCGTCACGATCTGTTCCGGCGTCAACCGGATGCCTTCATAGACCACATCCATGCCGCTATCACGCGCGCGAACCGCAATCTGCTCGGCACCATTGGAGTGGCCATCAAGGCCCGGCTTGCCCACAAGGAATTTGAGACGGCGGCCAAGCTTCGCCGAAACGGCATTCACCATCTCGCGCACGCGGTCGAGATCGCCCGGCGCATTGCGCGCGGCATGGGACACGCCGGTCGGTGCGCGATACTCGCCATAGATGTTGCGCAGCGCCGCACCCCATTCGCCCGTGGTGACGCCCGCTTTCGCACAGGCAATCGACGGCTCCATGATGTTGCGGCCTTCCTTCGCGGCAGCCCGCAGATCGGCAAGGGCTGCTTCCACCGCCTTATTATCGCGCGTCTCGCGCCACTTCTTCAGCGCCGCAATCTGCTCCGCCTCGACACCCTGATCGACGACATGGATGGAGCCGGCCCCCGTCGAGAGCGGTGAGGGTGCGGATTCCTCATATTTGTTCACGCCGACAACGATCTGCCGTCCGGCTTCGATTTCTTCAAGCCGCTTCGAATTTGCTTCGACGAGCCGCTCCTTCATATAGGCGCTCTCGACAGCGGCCACTGCGCCGCCCATTTCCTCAATGCGCTGAAGCTCCTCACGCGCTTCCGCCTTCAGCGCCTCCACTTTCGCATCCATCACCTTCGAGCCGTCGAAGATGTCCTCATATTCGAGAAGGTCGCTTTCATAGGCGAGGATCTGCTGCGCGCGGAGCGACCATTGCTGATCCCAGGGGCGTGGCAGGCCAAGCGCCTCGTTCCATGCAGGCAATTGCACGGCCCGCGCGCGCGCGCCCTTCGACAGGGTGACGGCCAGCATCTCAAGCAGAATGCGATAGACGTTGTTTTCCGGCTGCTGCTCGGTCAGGCCGAGCGAGTTCACCTGCACGCCATAGCGGAACCGGCGAAGCTTCGCGTCTTCCACACCATAGCGG
>NZ_JBATWS010000400.1:0-8567 GCF_049672805.1 Parvibaculum sp. | reverse complement strand
GAGCGCGAGCGGTGACGTGCGGCGATGCGCGCTCCTGTCGCAACCGCGCAGGCCGGGGCGGCGCAATTCATGCTCGCGCAAGTGGCGCCCGAAATTTGCGGCCTGTGTTTCAATCGGCAATGCTCCCGCGAGCAAAAGCGTCACCCCCTTGCGCGCGGCCTTGCCGGAGAGGCGGTGAAGTTCGTCGCGTGTCGGGCGTCTGTCATAAGCGCGCCAGATGAGGGCGCTGCCGCGCGGCAAAGCATCAAGCGCTGTTTCAGGATCAGGCAGGCGCTTCGGATCGGTGACGCCGATCAGCGGCACGAAGGCGCGTGCCAATGTCAGGCGATGAGCGATGCGCGCGGCTTCCATTGCGATTATCCTTGTTTGGTTCCGGCCTTGCGTTCCAGACCGGCAGTTCTCACCGTTTCATTCCTGCTATAAATCAGGACAGGTTCGCTCAAGGCTTCAGGTTCTGTGTCGTGAGAGAGAGTAGGCAAGCGTGACAGGCAATACCAGTTCGGAAGCGACGGCAGCAGCGCGTCTCGATGCGATCAAAACGCGCATGGCCGAGGCAGCGCGGAATGCGGGGCGCGCGCCTGAAGATGTGACGCTGGTTGCCGTGTCAAAAACCTTTGACGAGGCAGCGATCCGGCCATTGATCGCAGCGGGGCAGCGCGTTTTTGGCGAAAACCGCGTGCAGGAATCAGCGCACAAATGGCCGGCGCTTCGCGCGCAGCATGCGGATATCGAGCTGCATCTGATCGGGCCGTTGCAGACGAACAAGGTTGAGGATGCGCTTGCGCTTTTCGATGTCATCCACACGCTGGATCGTGACAGACTTGCGCTTGCGCTTGTCCGGGCGCGGGAAAAAGGCGCGATCCTGCCGCGTTTGCTGGTGCAGGTGAATACGGGCGAGGAGCCGCAAAAGGCGGGGCTTCTCCCGGGGGAGGTGGACGCATTTCTCGCGCGCTGCCGCGATGAATGGCGGCTCGAGATTGAAGGGCTTATGTGCATTCCGCCAGCCGATGAGGAACCTGCGCTTCATTTCGCGCTTCTCGAAAAGCTCGCGCGGCGTAATGGGCTTCGCGGGCTTTCCATGGGCATGAGCGGGGATTTTGAAAAGGCGATTGCCTTTGGCGCCACGCATGTGCGGGTGGGGAGCGCGCTTTTCGGATCGCGGGACTAAAGCGCCCTGATCTCCATTGCGGTTTCCGGGCCGCAAAGCGCCAGCACTTGCAGCATGTCTTCAAGGCGAAGCGCAACGCAGCCTTCGGTCGGCTTCAGGCGTCCGTCCTCTTCCTTTGCGAGATGGAAAAAGATGGCGCTGCCCGCGCCCGGCACCACCGGATCATCATTATGGCCGAGCACGGTGACGAGATCGTAGAGAGCATCGCTCCGCCACATCTTCTCGGCACTTGCCGGATAGGGCAGGCGCACAGGGCGGTTATAGGCTTCGTCCTCCGGCGCGTCGCACCAGCCATCGGAAGGGGCGATGGGAAAAAGCGGCAGGCGCGTTTCCGGCGCGGGGAGCCTGTCCTGCCGATAGCGCAATTCGCGCAAGGGGAAGCGGCCAAGCGGCGTGCCGCCATCGCCTTCGCGCTTGTCATGCACAAGGCCGGAACGGCCAAGCGCGCAGCGGAAGCAAAGCGCGCCGATGGTGAGCACACCCTCGGTGCTGCCCATTTCGGCGGTGACGAGAATATCGGGAGAGGTTTCTTCAGCGGTCTCGGTCATGGCGGAACGAGATTAGCGCATGGGGCGAAAAGGGCCAGTGCCCGCGCGTATTCCCCTGTCAGCCCTGCTTGTCGGCGCTGGCGCCGCTCGCTTCAGGCTTCATCGCTTCATATTTGTCGATGGCGCGCGTCATGGCGGCGATGAGGCCGTTATCCTTGCCCGCATCTTCCGGCGTATCCGGCTTCAGCGCGGCGAGATCCCCCGCATCGGCAAAAGAGCTCATCAATGCTTCAAAGGCTTCCGGGCTGAGGGCGGGCAGGGCGGAGAGATTGGCGGCGCGCGGCGCTGCTTCCGGCGCCTCATTTTGTCTTTCAGGCGCAATCGAGGCGGTGATGAGTTCATCCGCTGCGGCTTCAGCCACCGGGGCAGGCGCAGAAGCGAGTTGCATTGTGGCCTTCTCCGGCTTGTCATCGCCAAACAATCCGGCAACCAGCCGGTCGCCAATGCCGTGTCCAGCGTCGCCCGTCACGGCGAGGCTCAGCACGGAGGCGATGCCGCCAATCGGCCCGCCGTAAAGCGTGCCGCCTGCCACACGGGCCTGCGGGCTGATCGCGTCGCCGGTGAGGCGCCGATAGATGTCGGAGAGGATCGGCACGTGATGGAGCGGGTTCAGCGTATCCACGAGATCGGAAAAGCTGAGACTCTCTCCTTGAGCTGTCTCTAACGCGCGGCCTTCAAGGCGCGCGGCGCGCAGTTCAGCAAAGGCGGCGCTCGCCATGTTGCCTTTGCCATAGGTCTGGCCGGGTGGAAGGAGTGTGATTGTCTGAAACTCGCTCATGCCCTTGCCGGAGCAAGGAGCGGGCCAGAAGAAAGCCCGTTATTTCGGGCATTTGCGGGCGTGGCGGGCCTGCTCCCCCGGCAAGTTCTGCCGGGCGGCGGAACTCCTTGCCTCCCGGCGTCCCTCCGCCGTTGGTCTTGACCCGCGCCTGTGGCACACTCCGCGCCAACAGAAATCCGGTTCCACTATTTTCATGAAAAAGACTCCTCCTCCTCGCGGGCCTCAAAAACCTTCCATGCCTGGCTTCAATCCGCAGGGCGGTTTCCGGGCGACAGTCGGGCTGCCGGCGTCTGCTGCCGGCGGAGCGCGGCCCGGCGTGTCGGTTCCGGGCTTCGGTCAGGGTGCCGGATCGGGCGGGCCTGCCATGCAGGCTGCTCTTTCGAAGGAAGATATCAACCGCCTGCTGAAGCTCGGCGGGGCGCATCTGGCGGCGGGGCGGCTCGAACATGCAGCACAGGCGGCCGCCGCCATTCTGAAGGTCGAGCCGCAGAACCCCGATGCGATGCATCTGATCGGGCTGGTGGCGCTCGGCAAGGGCGATGCGGACAAGGCGGAGAAGTTCATCGCGGCGGCGGCCGCGCTCATGCCGCGCCATGCGAATGTCTGGGTTAATCTCGGCAATGCGCAGCGCGATCAGGGCAAGACGGATGAGGCGCTGAGCGCCTATCTGCGCGCGGAAGCGATCAACCCGAATTACCCGGATATCTTTCTCAATCGCGGCCAGCTCTACAAGGATACGGCGCGCCCGACAGAGGCGATTGAACAGTTCAAGCGGCTGATCGAGCTGCTTCCCGATCAGGCGGGGCCATATATGCGGGCGGCCTATGCGGCGAGCGATGCCGGGCTTTTCCGCGAGGCGGCGGCTTTTTGTGAGCAGGCGCTGGAGCGCGTTTCCAATCCGCCGCCACAGGTGAAGGCAATCCTTGCGACGACCTATGAGCGGCTTGGTGATCTCGACAGGGCGATCGAGATTGCAAATGAGGTGCTTGTCGCCCATCCGAAAAATGCAGGCGCGCTTCGCACCTGGTCCATCGCGCAGCGGCGCAAGGACAAGAACAACCCCGCTCTACTGAAAGAACTTGCGGCGCGGCTCGAGGAAGCGGTGAAGGACACGCTTTCCCATACCGATGCGCGGCTTCTCTATTCCGAGCTTGCGCAGGTCTATGAGGAACTGGGTGACACGAAAGCGGCTTTCGTCAATTTCACCAAAATGAATGACCGCACAAGCGCCCTGCCGGAATTGAAGAATCTCGACCGCGAAGCCTTTCTCAATAATGTGGAGGAACTGCACAAGCTCTTTACACGGAAGAATATCGCGCGGATGAGCGCGCTTCCGCCGCTGGAGAAAGAACCGGGCCACGCAAATGTGCCGGTATTCCTTGTCGGCTTTCCGCGTTCCGGCACGACGCTGCTCGACCAGATCCTTGACGCCCATCCGAAGGCGCAGGTGCTGGAAGAATTGCCGCTTCTCAATGCGGTGAGAAAGGCGTCACCCGATTACCCGCGTTCTCTCATGCGGCTCGATGAAGCGGAGCGGCTTCGCCTGCGTGCGATTTACTGGAGCGAGCTGCGCAATGCGGGCGCAGACCTTGAGGGCAAGACGGTCGTCAACAAGATGCCGCTCGATATGGTTCATGCGGGTCTGATTGCGCGGGTTTTCCCGGAAGCGAAGACCATTCTCGCGCTTCGCCACCCGGCCGACTGCGTGCTTTCCTGCTTCATGCAGGATTTCGTGCCGAATGGCGGCATGGTGAATTTCCTCACGCTGAAGGGCTCTGCGGTTTTCTATGATCGCGTTTTCTCGCTCTGGCAGACTTACCGAGATGTGTTGCCGCTCAATGTGCAGGAAGTGCGCTATGAGAATCTGGTGGCCGATCTTCGCGCCGAAATCGAGCCGGTGCTTCAGTTCCTCGGGCTTGACTGGCATGAGGCGGTGAGCGATCCGTCGGCACATGCGCTGCAACGCGGCACGATCCGCACGCCTTCCTATTCGCAGGTGACGCAGCCGATCTATTCAAAGGCAACAGAACGCTGGCGGCGCTATGAAGAGCAGATGAAGCCTGTGCTGCCGGTTCTCGCGCCCCATGCTGAACGGCTTGGATATGTGCTTTGAGTATCATGGGCGGAACGAAGAAAATCCTGCTTGTCGATGATGACGACGTGCTGCGCGATTCACTCGCGGAGCAGCTTGAGCTTGATGGCGAGTTCACCTGCACGGCCGTTGCAACGGCGCAAGCGGGGATCGAGCATGCAAAGACCCATCATGTTGATCTGGTGCTGCTTGATGTCGGCCTGCCGGATATGGACGGGCGCGAAGCCTGCCGGCTGATGCGCGAGGGCGGTGTCACCGTGCCGATTGTCATGTTGACAGGTGTGGATACGGATGCCGATACGATCCTCGGGCTTGATGCGGGCGCGAATGATTATGTGACGAAGCCCTTCCGTTTCGGCGTGTTGCTTGCGCGCATGCGGGCACATCTGCGCAGCCATGAGCAAAGCGAAGATGCTGTCTTCAGCATCGGGCCTTATACGTTCCGGCCAAGCGTGAAACTGCTTGTGGATGCGAATGAAAAGAAAATCCGCCTCACGGAAAAGGAAACGGCGATCCTGAAGTTCCTCTATCGCGCGGGCGGCAAGACGATGCCACGCGATGTGCTTCTGGCGGAAGTGTGGGGATACAATTCAGGCGTGACGACGCATACGCTTGAAACGCATATCTATCGTCTGCGGCGGAAGATCGAGAAGAACCCGCCTGATGCGCAGATCCTCGTCACTGAAAGCGGCGGCTACAAGCTGGTGCCGTAAGGCTCAGGCTTTCGCGGTAAGCGAAAGCATGACGATGCAGCCAAGCACGATCGGCGTGCCGATCAGGGCGGCCACGAGAAGCGCGCTTGCGCCCCAGATGAAAGTGGCGATGGCGAGCAACAGCAGAAGATTGATGACAAAAAGCGTTGCGCCGTCGATGCGGTCCATGGTCTTCCTCTCAAGGCCTGAAGCTATGGGCCTCATGTGCCTCTTCGGAGAGGGGAAACCAATCGGACCTTTCGCCGCATCAGCGGGTCAGGCATCACCCGGCACATGGGCAGTGAGCCTGTACGTGCTCACAAATTCGGGCGGCATCCGCGTGGCGCGGCCTGTTTCAATGTTGATGCAGACGAAATCGCTCAAGCCCCGCAGCAAGGTCTCGCCCGTTTGCGGGTTCACCATCTGGAAGCGACGGCGCAGGCGGATGCGACCGTCATTCCCCGTAATCCATGTGCCGATCCAGACAGGCTCGCCCTCTCGGCTTGCGGCCAGATATTCAAGCTCGTGACGACGCACCACCATGCCGCGATTGATCTTGGCATAGGCAGCAAAGTCGAGGCCGAGCGCCTTTGAATGTTCCCAGGCGGTCTTGGCCATCCATGTCAGATAGACGACATTGTTCGTGTGCTGAAAGTCGTCAATATGCTGCTTCTCCACCACCGTCTTGTAGATGAAGGGGTCGGGGTGATCCCAGGCGATGCCGGATGTCGCTTCGCTCATTCTCAGGTTTCCTGCCGTTTCGCTTCAGGAGCGCGTGATCCTTCTTAAAGGCAGGCTCCCGGTGGCGCAAATATCAGATGGCCGCGACAGGCGAAGCCGCCTTCGCTATGCTTTGTGCCATGAGCCTTGAACCCGCCGTCGCCCTGTTGCAGCAGCTCGATCTCTTTGCCGGGCTTGATCCCGTGCGTCTCGAGGTCGTGGCGTTTACCTGCGAGAGACGGGATTATGCGCCGGGCGCAACGTTGTTCTCGGAAGGGGAGGAGGCCGATTGCGCCTATCTCATTCTTGCGGGAGAGGCTGTCATGCTTTCCCATGACGAGGCGGGGGAGCCGCAGGCCTACCGGCTTGACAGGGGCGAGCTCATCGGCGAAACGGCTCTCTTCGATCCGGGACAGCGGCGCAGCACCGTGCGCGCCGTGACGGGATTGCAGGTGCTGCGGATCGGCCGGGACATGTTCCAGCGGCTGCTTGGCGAGTTTCCCGAAATGGCGGAGCCGGTTGCCGCGCGCCTTGCGCACCGGCTGGAAGCGATTGGCAGCGATCTCGCCCGGTTGCGGGAGAGGCTCGGGGCGAGAACAAGAAAAGGGCAGGCGGAGAAATGAGCGAAGCGCAGGCAGAAGAGAAAAAGGCCAATGCAGACTGGCCGCCGAACATTCAGGCGGTTTTCAAGCGCATGGCGCCTGCAAGCCGCTATCTCGGGCTTGAGATTCTGGAAGCGGACAAAGAAGCCCGCACCGTGAAGGTTGCTTTCAATGCAAGCGACGCGCTTTGCAATATGTGGGGCGGCATTCAGGGCGGCATGGTGGCGGCGATGCTCGATGATGTGATGAGCCTTGCCGTTGGGCTTGATCTTGAATGGGGTCAGATCTCGCCGACGCTTGAACTGAAAGTATCGATGCTCAACGCCGCACGCCCCGGCCGCATCATCGGCACGGGCCGCGTCATCAAGCGCGGCAAGTCGGTCGGTTTCATCGAAGGTGAGCTGACGGATGAAAGCGGCAAGCTGCTTGCGACAGGCAGTTCCACGGCCACTTTCGTGACGCTGAAAAAGAAAGAGCCTGCCGCTCAGGCGTAAGCGTTCTTTTCGAAGAAGCGCCGCGCATCTTCCGTCAGATGCGTATCGAACAATGCAAAGTGATGGCGGATACCGGCATTGAGCGTGGCCTTGTCGAGCTTCACCACATGGCGCGTCTCGCGCAGGAAGCTCGGCCAGTAGCGGATGACAACCCAGGCATTGTCCGCAAGTGCGGGAAGCTGCTCGTCCGGAATATTCAGATGTCCGGCCTCGATCATGTGGCGAAAGAAGCGGATAAACATGGTGGTCGTGGATTTATAGACCGCCTGGACGCGCCCTTCGAGCTCCGGTGAGGAGCGGCCATACTCCGCCTGGTCGCGATAGAGATACTGATAGGTCCAGACTTCCTCGAAGATCGAGCGGATGAAGGTCGTGTAATTCTCCATCACGGTTTCAGGCGTGGAGGAGATGGCGAGCCGCTTGTCGATCTGTTCGAACAGGGCAAGCTGATGGGCGCGGACGAGGTCGCGCTTGCTGCGAAAGTGGTACCAGAGATTGCCTTCCGAGATGCTCACCGTCTCTGCGATGCGCGCCGTCGTTACGGCGTCATAGCCGTTCTCGTTGAAGAGCCGCAGGCTCGCGGCGAGAATCCTGTCTTTGGTTTTTGGTGCCATCCCCGAATCTTTTTTCTCTTTTCCCCATCCTGCCGTAGCGGCAATGCGGTGTCTTGCAGGCTGCCATACGGAACCTGCGCTCTTGCGTTCATAGGGTCAATACCCTAATATGGGGTATCTACCCTAACGAGAGGCTCCCCGGGTTCCCCCCAAAGTTGCCCGGAAAGACGCCCCAAGGTAGGAACCCCAGGAGCGGGCGGAGGCGAGGCGTTTCACCCCCGAAACAGCTGGCCCCCCCAGCTTAAAGTCTCAGCGCCGTGATTACAGGCGCATGATCCGACGCCCGCTCCCACCCCCTTGCATCCTTGCGCACATGCATCGAAACGGCTGCATCCCGCAGCGCCGGTGTGACCCAGATATGGTCGAGGCGGCGGCCCCGGTCTGCTGCTTCCCAATCCTTCGCGCGGTAGCTCCACCACGAATAAAGCTTCTCTGTGGCGGGCACAAACTGGCGCATCACATCCACCCAGTCATGCGAGGCATAAAGCTCGTTCATCAGGTCCACCTCGACCGGCGTGTGGCTGACGACCTTGAGCAATTGCTTGTGCGACCAGACATCATGTTCGAGCGGCGCGATGTTGAGATCGCCGACAAGCACCATGCGGTTCGATGATTTGTTGCGCGTCTTGCTGAAGATGTCCGTCATCTCGCGCACGAAGTCGAGCTTGTGCGCGAATTTCGGATTGATCTTCGGGTCCGGCTCATCGCCGCCTGCGGGCACATAGAAATTGTGTATGCGCAGGCCGCCCGGCACATCGAGATCGGTTGCGAGATGGCGGCAATCGCCAACCTCGCAGAAGTCGCGGCTCTCGATCTTCTTGAAGGGAATGCGGCTCAGTGTGGCAACGCCGTGATAACC
>NZ_JBATWS010000399.1:0-22863 GCF_049672805.1 Parvibaculum sp. | reverse complement strand
CGGGCCGGGGATCGGTGCTTTCGGAATTGATCCGGCGCGGCTTCTCTTCGCCGAGCCGCCAGGGGACACGGATTGTCTCTGGGTCATGGAAGAGGCGTTGCGGGCACGGGCCTTTGCGGCGGTGATCGGGGAGGTGGATGGCCGTTCTTCGGCACTCGATCTTTCCTCGACGCTACGGCTGCAACTGGCGGCGGAGGAAACGCAGACGCCGGTGCTGCTTTTCACGGGTCACGGCAGGCAGGGGGCGAGTGTTGCTGTGACGCGCTGGCAGGTGGCGTCAGCCGAAAGCGAGAGCAGTTTCGATGTGCGCGGTGGCGAGAAGCTGCCGGGAAGAGCGCGCTGGTCTGTCTCTCTCACGCGGTGCCGGGGCGGGAAGCCGGGGCGCTGGCTGATGGAGTGGGATGGCGAAGCGACGGATTTTTCATTCGTCACGCCGGTGCAGGAAAGCGAAAGCATTTCCCTGCCCGCGCCTCAGCCTTCCGAAGCGACGCTTCCTTTCCGGCGCACAGGCTGAAGCTACCAGCGGCGATAATGCGGATAGGGATAGGGGTAATAGCCGGGATAGGGGCCCCACCAGGGTGAGGGCGTGTTCGCGCGGCGCAGTGCACGGGTATTCTCTTCCTGCGCGCGGATCTCCCGGAGCTTCAGCATGCACTTGGCAAAGGCTTCGGTGTCGGGCGTGAAGCCGATCCGCTGACATTCGGCGCGGTCTGCCTGTTGCTGGGCTGCGGCGCGGGCGGCTTCTTCCTGCGGGCTTGCGCAAGCGGCAAGGGTGAGAAGCAGTCCGATGGCCAGTCCAGCCTGTACGATACGCATATCTGCTCCCTTGATACTGTTCGGAGGATCAGAACCCCTTGCTGATGCCAATGCCTACGCCGAAGCCGACATTGGGCGAGCGGCTGCCTGCTTCCCTGGCGCGGATTTCCTTCATCTTCAGACGGCAATTGCCATAGGCCTCGCTGTTCGGCTCAAAGCCGAGTTCGACGCAATTATTATGGTCGATCGCATCGAGACGGGCCTGTTCGGCCGCCGGATCAGCGCAGGCGACAAGCGCAAGAGGCAGCGCCAGCACGGCACCGAGCATCAATCGTTTCGTCTGTAAGCGTGTGAGCATTCAAGCCTCTCCCTGCGCCGGGCCATGCGCCCGTCCATAGAACTTATCCTATTCCTTTTTCCGACAAGAAGAAGGCGAACCGGCCCCCGATTTGACTCGCATCGGGGAGCGGGTTGGGGCACATTATATGTTCTCTTTTTGTTCTTATTGGTTCAGCCATGTCTCTAGCGGAAAGCAGACGGGTTGCCTCGCTATGGCTGCCCGCCTGGTCCATAGAAAGGCTTTATCGCGAGCTTCGTCGGCAGGCCGCTCCGCTTGTCCTGACAGAACGGCCGCGCGCGCTTGCGCGGGCGGGAGCGGGCGGGTTGCGCATCACGGCCTGTGACGGGCTTGCCCATGCGGCAGGGGTGGGGCCGGGCCAGCTTGTGCCCGATGCCATGTCGCTTTGCCCGAGGCTGGAGCTGTATCCGGCAGACCCGGAAGGCGAGCGCAAGGCGCTGCAACGACTGGCAAATTGGTGCCAGCGCTACTCGCCCTGGACGGCGCTGGATCCCACAGGGCGAAACGGCGAGCAGGATGGCATCTGGCTCGACATTACGGGCTGCGCGCATCTCTTTGGCGGGGAGGCCGCCCTTCTTCGGCAGATACGCGAGCGGTTTTCCGCTTTCGGTTTTTCAACGCGGATCGCGATTGCCTCTACACCGGGTGCTGCATGGGCGCTGGCGCGGTTTGGCAGGGATGCAGAATCCATCCTGCCTGCCGGAGAAGAAGCGGCGGCGCTCGCCCCGCTGCCTGTCGCAGCACTTCGCCTTGATGGTGCGGAGATTGACGGGCTGATCCGGCTCGGTCTCAAGAAAGTGGGCGATCTTTATGGCCGCCCGCGCGCGCCGCTTGTCGCCCGTTTCGGAACGCGGATTGTGCAGCGTCTCGATGAAGCATTGGGCTTTGAGCGGGAACCGATTTCTCCCGCCCAGCCGCATGTGCCTTTCCGGGCGAGCCTTTCCTTTGCGGAAGGGGTGACACGGCAGGTGCATATTGCGCAGGCGCTTCTTCATCTGGCGCAAGAGCTTTGCGCGGTGCTTGAAAAGGAGCGCAAGGGCGCGCGGCGGATGGAGCTTCAGCTTTTCCGCGCGGACGGGGAGGTGACGCAGCTTCGCGCGGGCACGAGCCTTGCCACGCATGAGGCGGACCATATTGCGCGCCTCTTCCGCGAGAAGCTTGAAGCCATCGGCGATGATTTCGATCCCGGTTTCGGCATTGAAACGATCACGCTTGCCTGTCTCGCTGTCGATCCGCTGCTGCCTGCACAACAGGGCTTTGAAGGCGGCGGGGGGCAAGGGGAAGCGCTGGAGCGTTTTGTGGACCGGGTGAGCAATCGTTTCGGTACGGAGCGTCTTTTCAGGATGGAGCCGCGAGGAAGCCACATTCCTGAAAATGCGGTGGGGATGGTTCCGGCCCTTCACGGCAAAACGCCCGCCATGACGGGCTGGTCCACACATATAAGAGAGCACAGGGCCGCTGTGCTGGGCGGGAGCCTGCCGCGCCCCTTGCGGCTTCTTCCCGTGCCAGAGCCGGTGGAAGCCGTGGCCGAAGTGCCGGAAGGGCCGCCGCGTCTCTTTCGCTGGCGGAAGATTGCGCATCGCGTCACGCGGGCAGAGGGGCCGGAGCGTCTTGCGCCTGAATGGTGGCGCGAGGGGCAGAAGCGCACACGCGATTATTACCGTGTGGAAGACAGCGATGGGCGGCGCTTCTGGCTTTATCGCGACGGACTCTATCGCCATGACAATGACGGGCCGCGCTGGTTTCTGCACGGCATTTTCGAATGAGCGCGGCATTCGCAGAACTCGCGGTTGCGAGCAATTTCAGCTTTCTGCGTGGCGCTTCTCATGCGGAAGAGCTGGTAATGGCGGCTGCTGCACAGAAGCTCGAAGCGATAGGTATTGCCGATCGCAACACCATGGCCGGGCTTGTGCGTGCTCATGCGGCAGCGAAGGCCGCGGGCATACGCTTTCTGCCCGGCGTGCGCCTTGTGCTGCGGGATGGCTTTGAGGTGATTGCCTATCCGCGTGATCGCGCGGCCTATGGCCGGCTTGCGCGGCTTCTCACACGTGGCAACAGGCGCACCAGAAAAGGCGAATGCGATCTAGGGTTTGAAGATGTGCTGGCGGAGGGAGAGGGGCAATGCTTCATCGCCATGCCGCCGTCTGTGCCGGATGCGGCTTTCAGGGAAACGCTCGGTCATTTTGCGCGGGCCTTTCCGGGGTCGGTCTGGCTTGCGCTCACGCCGTTCTATCGCGCCGATGACAGGCAGCGGCATGAGATTCTGGCGCGTCTTTCAGCGGAAGCAGATGTGCCGCTTCTTGCGACCAATGATGTGCTGTTTCACATGCCGGAGCGGAAGATGCTGCAGGATGTGCTCACCTGCATTCGCACTCATTGCACACTGAAAGAAGCGGGCTTTCTGCTGGAGGCCAACGCAGAACGCCATATCAAGAGCGGGGAAGAAATGGCACGGTTGCTGGCTGCCTTTCCCGAGGCGCTGGCGGCACCGCAGGAAATCATGCGCCGCTGTAGCTTCTCGCTTGATGAATTGCGCTATGAATATCCGACCGATCCCTTTTCTGAAAACGAAACACCGCAGGAACTTCTGACGCGGCTGACATGGGAAGGGGCGGCGCAACTTTTTCCCGACGGGGTGAGCGCGAAGCTGCGCGCGACCATCGAGCATGAACTGGCGCTGATCGGAGAGCTGAAATATGCGCCTTACTTCCTCACCGTTCATGACATTGTGCGCTATGCGCGCAGCCGGAAGATTCTCTGTCAGGGGCGAGGGTCGGCGGCGAATTCCACGGTTTGCTATTGTCTCGGGATCACGTCTGTCGATCCTGGGGAGGTGAACCTTCTGTTCGAGCGTTTTATCTCGCGCGACCGCAACGAGCCGCCCGATATCGATGTCGATTTCGAGCATGACCGGCGCGAGGAAGTGATCCAGTACATCTATGACAAGTATGGCCGCCACCGTGCAGGCATTGCGGCGACGGTCATTTCCTACCGGTCACGCAGCGCGATTCGTGATGTGGGAAAGGTTTTCGGCCTTTCCGAAGATATTGTCTCGGCCCTTGCCCGTTCGACATGGGGTTGGTCGAGCAAGGGCATATCGCGGGAGCGCGCCGCGGAAATCGGCCTTGATGCAGAGAACAGGGAATTGCGTCTGGCGCTGCGACTTGCGGGCGAGCTGATCGGTTTTCCGCGCCATCTCTCGCAGCATGTTGGCGGCTTCGTCATCACGGAAGGGCCACTTGAAGAAGTGGTGCCGATCCAGAATGCGGCGATGGAAAATCGCACCTTCGTCGAATGGGACAAGGATGATCTTGATACGCTCGGCATATTGAAGATCGATGTGCTGGCGCTTGGCATGTTGAGTTGCATCCGCCGTTCTTTTGAGTTCATCGAAAAGCATTATGGCCGTTCGCTCGATCTTGCGCGTGTGCCGCAAGGCGACCCGGATGTGTATGAGATGCTTTGTCAGGCAGATGCGATTGGCGTCTTTCAGGTGGAAAGCCGCGCGCAGATGTCCATGCTGCCGCGCCTGAAGCCAAGGAAGTTCTATGATCTTGTGGTTGAAGTTGCCATTGTGAGGCCGGGGCCGATACAGGGTGACATGGTGCATCCCTATCTCAGACGGCGGGGCGGTCAGGAGCCGGTCGAATATCCCTCCAAGGCGTTGGAGGAGGTTCTGTGCAAGACTTATGGCGTGCCGCTTTTTCAGGAGCAGGCGATGAAGATTGCTATTGTGGCGGCAGGCTTCACGCCGGGGGAATCCGATCAGTTGCGTCGCGCTATGGCGACGTTTCGCAGATCCGGCACGATCGGTCTCTACCGGGAAAAATTTATCTCCGGCATGATCCGCAATGGCTATGAGCCGGAATTTGCGGAGCGCTGCTTCAAGCAGATCGAAGGCTTTGCTGATTACGGATTCCCGGAAAGCCATGCCGCTGCCTTTGCACAGCTCGCCTATGTGTCGGCCTGGATCAAATATCATTATCCCGACGTGTTCTGCGCCGCCCTTCTCAATTCGCAACCCATGGGGTTCTATGCGCCCGCGCAACTTGTGCGCGATGCGCGAGAGCATGGTGTGGAGGTGCGTCCTGTCGATGTGAATGCGAGTAATTGGGATTGCACGCTGGAGAAAACGGAGACAGGGCGCTGTGCCGTCCGTCTCGGCTTTCGGCAAGTGAAGGGCGTGCCCAAAGAAGCCGCGTTCCTTATCGATGAACGCCGGGGACAGGGCTTCGATTCCATCCGGCATTTCTGGTTGAAGACGGGTCTTTCTCCCCGCCTCATCGAGCGGCTTGCAGATGCAGATGCGTTCCGCTCCATCGGCCTCGACAGGCGCGATGCGCTGTGGGCCGTGCGCGGGCTTGGTGGATATGGGCAGGGGCAGGAAGGGAAGATGCCTGCGGCTCTGCCGCTTTTTGCGGCGCTGGAAGAGGGCGGTTTCCAGCATGAAGAGGAAATGCAGCTTCCGCCCATGCCGCCCGGTGAGCATGTCGTGCTCGACTATGCAACGCTCCGGCTTTCGCTGAAGGCGCATCCTCTTTCTTTGCTGCGGACACGTTTTGCTGCGCAGCGCATCACGCCTGCTGCTGCTTTGAAGAATATTGCGAATGGCAGCTATGTGACGCTGGCGGGGCTGGTGCTGGTGCGGCAAAGGCCGGGCACGGCGAGCGGCGTTATCTTTGCGACGATCGAGGATGAAACGGGTACGGCAAACGTCATTATCTGGCCGAAGCTTTATGAGCGGCGGCGGCGCGTGGTGCTGACTTCACGCCTGTTTTTCGTTCGCGGGCGTGTACAGAAGGAAGGGATCGTCATTCATGTGATCGCGGATGATCTGGAGGACTGGACGCAGGAACTGGCGCTCCTCACTTCCGGCGGGCTTGAGAGCGTGTCAGCCGTGGCCCACAAGGTGAATGAGGCAGGCGGGCCGACGCCTGATGAAAGACAGGCGCATGAAGCCCGGCAGGAAGAGCGCCGCCTCAAGGCCGCGCGCTTCGTGCCGAAAAGTCGGGACTTTCACTGAGGGGTCAGTTTTTCCGCAAGCCTGCGAATTGCAGGATGCTGCCGCCAATCTCTGTAGCAACGAAAAGCCACAGCAAAGGTGTCGCTCCCCTCGAGATCGCATAGATGATGAGCGCAGCAACGACGAGGCGCGCCACAGCATCAATCCGCGCAAGCTCCGGCAGGGGCTGGCGCAGGCGCGCCGCGGCCCAAACGACACCCAGCACACCCATGATGTGAACGAACATCAGGCCAAAGGGTCCGGCCTCGAAGAAGAGCGCGGGCGTGTCGAAGCCGAGCGCGCGATCGATGCCATAGATCAGCGCAATCAGGGCTTCCGCAATGAAGGGAACGGCAAAGGGCAGGGTGACGGCAAAGTCACCCCAGGCGACGGCCTTGATTATCCGTGTTGGCATGTCCCCTCCCGAGCGATGCAGCCTCAGACCGGATGGCCTTCGATCAGCGCGACAATTCTCTCATCGCGTGGTCGAGGCCTTCCAGCGTCAGGGGATACATGCGCTCGCCCATGATCTGTTTGATGATCTGGAGGGAGGGCGTGTATTCCCAATGCCGTTCGGGGATCGGGTTGATCCAGACGCAGTTCTCGTAAATCTGCGTCACGCGCTCAAGCCAGACGCCGCCCGGCTCCTCGTTCCAGTGTTCCACCGAGCCGCCCGCATAGGTGATTTCATAGGGCGACATGGTGGCGTCACCGACAAAGATGACCTTGTAATCGGACGGGTACTTGTGAAGCACGTCCCAGGTGTTCATCTTTTCGGTGTGGCGCCGACGATTGTCTTTCCACACACCTTCATAAAGGCAGTTGTGGAAGTAGAAATATTCGAGATTCTTGAACTCGCTGCGCGCGGCGGAGAAAAGCTCCTCGCAAAGCTTGATGTGGCTATCCATCGAGCCGCCAATGTCGAAGAAGATCAGCACATTGATCTTGTTCCGGCGCTCGGGCACCAGCTTGATGTCGAGATAGCCCTGATGTGCGGTCGCCTTGATGGTGCCGTCGAGGTCCAGTTCGGTCGGTGCGCCTTCGCGGGCAAAGCGGCGCAGGCGGCGGAGCGCCACCTTGATGTTGCGCGTGCCAAGCTCGACCTGATCGTCGAGGTTCTTGTATTCGCGCTTGTCCCAGACTTTCACGGCCTTGCCGTGGCGGCCTTCCTTCTGGCCGATACGCACGCCTTCCGGGTTATAGCCATTCGCGCCGAAGGGGGAGGTGCCGCCCGTGCCGATCCACTTGTTGCCGCCCTCGTGCCGTTCCTTCTGCTCTTCGAGGCGCTTTTGCAGCTCCTCCATGATCTTTTCCCAGCCGCCCAGCGCCTCGATCTGCGCCTTTTCCTCTTCGGTCAGGAATTTCTCGGTAAGCGCCCGCAGCCATTCTTCGGGAATCTTGGCAAGGTCGCCGTCGCCGATCTGTTCCAGCCCCTTGAAGACATGGCCGAAAACGATGTCGAACTTGTCGAGATTGCGTTCATCCTTCACCAGCGAAGCGCGGGCGAGGTAATAGAACTCCTCGACCTTGCGGTCGATCACGTCCCGGTCCATCGCTTCCAGCAGCGTGAGATACTCGCGCAGCGAAACGGGCACATTGGCCTTTTTTAGTTCATGAAAGAAATGGACGAACATGGGATGCTTCCGAAGTTCTGAATGGCGTTTGGGCGCAGTCTAGGGCCTATGGCGGCCGGTTTGAAGGGGCAGAGGTGTTCATTTATGGATCGCGTGTTTCCGATGATTATCCTCGCATTTCTCGGAGTTTCCGCGCCTGCCGCAGCGGAAGAGGAAAATCCGTGGCTGGCAGAGGGGCGCGCCGCTGCCGAGATGGAAGCCTGCCTTGCCGCCGCGCCGGAAGGTGAGGGCAATCCGGGGCGTGACTGCAGCGACCGATTTTTCATGCAATGCGCAGAGGCAGGCGGGTGGACCACGCTTGCCATGAATTTCTGCCAATACGCGCTGCGCGACTATTGGGAGGGCGTGGTCGCGGAGCGGGAGGCAGAAATTATCGGGCGGGAGGACGCCCGCTTGACGGAGTGGGTGAAGGAGAGTGCCAAAGCCTATGAGGCGCACAAGAACATCACTTGCGCGCGCTTCCGCATCCCCGAGGGCACGCTTTACGGGATGTTGCTCGCAAGCTGCCATGCGGAGATGACGCGGGAACGGGCCGAAGTGCTTGGTGATTTCGTTGGCGAGCAGCCGGTAATCGTGTCGGAGCCGGAGTCTGCCCCGCAGAAGCAGCCATAGAAAAAGCCCGCGCGGTTGAGGCGCGGGCTTTTGCATTTCAGGCGATTGCCGGGCAAGCCCGGCAATGACGCAGGATCAGTTCCGTTCGCGCCGCGCGAGGAAGGCGAGGCGTTCGAAGAGGTGAACGTCCTGCTCGTTCTTCAGCAGTGCGCCGTGGAGCGGCGGGATGAGCTTCGTCGGGTCCTTCTCGCGGAGCGTTTCGGGCGAGATGTCTTCGGCGAGGAGCAGCTTCAGCCAGTCCAGCAGTTCGGAGGTGGAGGGCTTCTTCTTCAGCCCCGGCACTTCGCGAATCTCATAGAAGATCGAGAGCGCTTCCTGCACGAGCTTGCTCTTCAGGCCCGGGAAATGGACGTCGATGATGGAGCGCATCGTCTCTTCGTCCGGGAATTTGATGTAGTGGAAGAAGCAGCGGCGCAGGAACGCGTCCGGCAGTTCCTTTTCATTGTTCGAGGTGATGATGACGATAGGGCGCTGGGTGGCCTTGATCGTCTCATTCGTCTCGTAAACATAGAACTCCATCCGGTCGAGTTCCTGCAGAAGGTCGTTCGGGAACTCGATATCGGCCTTGTCGATTTCGTCGATGAGCAGGACCGGGCGCTTCTCGCGTTCGAAGGCTTCCCAGAGCTTTCCTTTGGCGATGTAGTTGCGGATGTCCTTCACGCGCTCGTCGCCAAGCTGGCTGTCGCGCAGGCGCGACACGGCGTCATACTCATAAAGGCCCTGATGCGCCTTTGTAGTGGACTTGATGTGCCAGGTGATGAGCTCGGCATCGAGCGCTTTTGCCACTTCTTCGGCCAGCACCGTCTTGCCGGTGCCGGGCTCGCCCTTCACCAGAAGGGGACGCTGCAGCGTGATGGCCGCGTTGACGGCGACGCGCAGGTCTTCTGTGGCGACGTAATTCTTTGTTCCCTCAAACTTCATGATCTGGCTTTCCCCTGGGCGCGAAGCGACCGATTAGCGAATGGCTGAACGCGAAGGAACCTAACGGCTGGGGCTCCGAGGTTCAAGGGAAAGGCCTGTTCGCCGGCGCAGGGCCTGCCGCCCGGTTTTGAGCGGCGGTGGCGAGGTGCATGGCGGACGCAGCGGCAATTTTTGCCGGGGTGGGGGTGGCTGCCCGGCATCCGCTTCCGCCCGGTCGCAGTGGAAAATCCGTAAGTCATTGATTTTGTTTATTTAAATAGTTGGCCTGCTCCTTGCTCTCTGTGAGCCAGCAAATGTCCCGCTGCGCATTGACGGGACGGACCGCATGGAGAGAGCCCATGAGCTTTTTTGGATCGATGACCACGGCCATTACCGGCATTCGCGCCCAGTCGAGCGCGCTCGGTCACATCTCGGATAATATCGCCAATTCGCAGACCATCGGCTTCAAGCGAACGGATACGAATTTTCAGGACATCGTTACCGCTTCGACAAGCCGCAACCATCTGCCGGGTGCAGTGCTGGCAGCGCCTGCCTTCACCAATGGTGTGCAGGGCTCTATCGACGCCTCCGAAGTGCCGACGCATATGGCGATCAATGGCGACGGTTTCTTCATCGTCTCGGCGCGCGTTGCGACGATTGACGGCAACCCCGTGTTTGACGGCGTGAACTATTACACGCGCCGCGGCGACTTCACGTTGGACAAGTATGGCTATCTCGTGAATGGCGGCGGCTACACGCTGCAGGGGCTGATGATTGATCCGACGACCGGCAACCCGATTGGCGATACGCCGAGCCGCATCCAGATCAACCGTGACTTCCTGGCCGCGCGCACCACGTCGTCCATCGACTACAAGGCAAATCTGCCGGCCTGGCCGAAGACGGTGAATGCGGATCCGGGCATCCCGAACAGCGAATTGCTGACGGTGGCTCGCTTTACGCCGGCGCTTGCCGATCTCAGCGTCATCTCGGCCGCGAATGAGGACATCTTCCTCGACAACTCGCTCTCCGGTGGCGCGGTGACGGGCTATGACGCGATGGGCGCCCCCGCCAACATCCAGTTCCGCTGGGCGAAGGTGGACAATGCGGCGGGTAATGGCGACACCTGGAACCTCTTCTACAAGGTAGATGACGGTGCAACGGGCAACGCGACCAAATGGGTGAATGTCGGCCAGTCCTATGAGTTCGATGCGCAGGGCCGTCTTGCTCCGCCCGTGGACTCGACCACCATCACGGGCCTGACCGTGAACGGTGTGAGCCTTGGCGATGTGACGCTCAATCATGGCGCGTCAAATGTCACGCAGTATGAGGATGACAACGGCACCGTTGCGACCAACATGCTGGAGCAGAATGGCTACCCCTCCGGTTCGCTGGTGAGCATTGCCGTGTCGGACAATGGCCGTGTGACGGGTACTTATTCGAATGGCAAGACGGTGGACCTCGCCGAGATCGCGCTTGCCCGTTTCAATGCGCCGGACAAGCTGAAGAAGCTTGATGGCACGGCCTTCGCCGCGACGCAGGATTCGGGCGGCCCGATGCTGACGGGCGGGGCGGATGTGATCGGCTCGGCGCGCGAAGCTTCCAACGTCGATATCGCCGATGAGTTCTCGAAGCTGATCGTGACGCAGCAGGCCTATACGGCGGGCACGCGCATCGTCACCACGGCGGATGAACTGATCCGCGAAACGCTCAACATGAAGCGCTGATGATCATGGCGGGCGCTTCTGACGGGGCGTCCGCCTTGCTTCCCAATCCGGGCAGGATTTAACGCAGGTCTTTCCATGAGTCTCACTTCCGCACTTGGTGCCGCGATGAGCGGGTTGAACGTCTCCCAGGCCGGGATCGACGTCACCTCGCGCAATATCGCCAATGTGGGCACGCCGGGTTATACGAGGAAGGTCCAGCAGCAGACGAACCTGCTCGCAGGCGGGGAAGGCATTGGCGTTCGGCGCGAGGCAGCGCAGCGTCAGATTGACGAGTTTCTGCAGCAGCAGCTTCGTACCTCTGCGGCGGGGTCGGCGCTTCTCAATGTGAAGTCAAACATGCTTGGTCGCATCGACAAGATGTTCGGTGCACCCAATTCCAATGCGTCTATTGCGGGCGCCATCAGTGCGCTTGCAACGAGCCTGCAGGAACTGGCGGGCAACCCGGAATCCGATGCCGCACGGCAGTCGCTTCTCAATGAGGCGAGCAATCTTGCCGCGAAGATGAACCGCATGTCGGACATGATCCAGGATATGCGGCTCGAGGCAGAGCGGAACATCGCCGCGGGGGTGGAGCAGGCGAATGCGCTGCTTCAAACCATTGCCGCCGTGAACAAGCAGATCTCCCAGCGTCAGGCGGGCAACCTTTCGGTGGGTGACCTGCAGGACAAGCGCGACATGGCGATTGATGAGCTGTCGCGGCTGATGGATGTAAAAGTCGTCAACCGCGATGATGGCTCTGTCACGATTTTCACCTCGGGCGGCCAGCTTCTGCTGGACCGGACGCCGGTGGAACTCGCCTTTGACGAACGCACCCAGATAGACCCCGGCTCGACCTATGAGAACGGCGGTGTAGGCACGATCCGCCTCGTCTCTGGTTCGAACGCTATTGACCTCATTGCGGCGGGTGCCATCCGCTCCGGCGCGCTGGCGGGCTATCTCGAGATGCGCGACAAGGTGTTGCCGCAGGCACAGGCGCAGCTTGATGAGCTTGCCGCGCAGCTCGCGCTTTCTCTCTCGGAAGAGCAGGTGGCGAGTGACCCGGTAACGGTCGCACCGGCCGAAGGGCTTGAGATCGACACGAGCAGCATGGTCGCCGGCAACACGATCAGCCTTACCTATACTGTGGGCGGCGTGACGCAAAATGTGACCATCGTGCGCGTTGATGATGCGTCCGTGCTGCCGCTTGCGAATGATGTGACCGCCAATCCGGATGACATTGTGGTCGGCATCAATTTCAACCAGCCGATGGCGGATATCGTTGCTGATCTTCAGGCGGCATTGCCTGCGGCGGTGGTGGTGTCGAACCCGGCTGGGGGTACGCTTCGCTTCCTTGATGATGGCGCGGCGGGCACCAGCAATATTGTCGGGCTGAGCGCGACGGTAACGCCGTCTTCGCTGGCAGATGGATCGACGGGGCTCGCGCTTTTCGTAGATGGCGGTGCGGGGCGCATTTTCTCGAACAGCCTTGATGTGCCACCGCAGAAGGTGGGTTTTGCCGCGCGCATCACGATCAATCCTGCGCTTCTTGCGAATGATGATTATCTTGTCGCCTATGATGCGGGCGTGCCGGTGGGGGATGCCACACGACCGCTTGATCTCCTTGCCCGTCTGACCTCGAACAGCCGCACCTATTCGCCGTCGTCGGGCATTGGCGGCGCGATGACACCCTTCAACGGCTCGGTTGACGAGTTTGCGCGGCGCCTCGTTTCCTTTCAGGCGGCGCAGTCGGCCAATGCCGCGCGCGATGCGGATGCGCAGCAGGTTGTCACATCCTCGCTGCAGGACCGCTTTGACGCGCAGACGGGCGTCAATATCGACGATGAAATGTCGAACCTTCTCCTGCTGCAGAATGCCTATTCGGCAAATGCGCGGGTCATTTCGACGATCCAGGACCTCTTTAATGTGCTGATGAGCATTGGCAGGTAAGCCCCATGCAGATTTCCACGCTTTCCCAGTCTCTCGCGCTGCGGCAGTCCATCAATGAGATGCGGGCGCAGTTCGATGATCTGCAGAGGCAGCTTTCAACCGGGCTGAAGACCGATTCCTATGCGAAGCTCGGCACGGACCGGAACGCGGTTCTGTCGCTCTCGCATCAGCTTTCGCAGCTCACCGCCTATACGAACACGATCAGCCGCACGGAAATGCGGATTGAGGTCATGTCAGATGCGCTGACACGCGTGAACACCATTGCCTCGCAGACCAAGACAACGCTCGCGAGCACCGGCTTTGAGCTGGTGAATGGCAAGCAGACCAGCGCGCAGATCCAGTCTGCGATGCAGTTTGATGAACTGGTCAACCTGCTCAATCTGGAGGTCGAGGATCGCTATCTCTTTGGGGGTCTCGACACATCAACGCGCCCTGTGGCGCTGCCTGCGGATATTCTGAATGGCGTGGACGGGAAGGCGGGGCTGAAGCAGTTCATTGCGGAGCGTGCGCTTGCCGATCTCGGTGCCGATGGCATGGGCCGGCTGACGCTCGGCACGGTCGATTCTACCGTGACGCTTGCAGAAGATGCCGCGCCGAGCGTCTTTGGCTTCAAGCTTGCGGCTGTGACCTCAACGCTTTCAAATGCCACCGTCACCGGGCCTGCGGGTACGCCTGCCTCTCTTGACGTGGAGTTTACCGGCTTTCCGGTCCCGGGCGAAAAGATCGAGCTGCGGCTTGCCCTGCCGGACGGTACGGACACGCTTGTGACGCTCAAGGCGAGTGTGAACAATCCGGCGGGTCCGGGCGAGTTCACCATCGGTGCGGATGCGGACCAGACGGCGGCGAATTTTCAGGCAGCCCTTGAAACCGCGCTCAAGCGGGAAGGGCAGATCACGCTCCGGGCGGCATCCTCCGTCGAGGCGGCAAACAATTTCTTTGACTATGCCGCAGGTGGCGCGCCGCAGCGTGTGGACGGCCCTCCCTTTGAAACGGCAACAGGCCTGATCGAAGCGACGGAGGCCGACACGGTTTTCTGGTACAGGGGTGATCTCACGGGCACGCCGGGCAACAATTTCACGGCGCAGATCGATGATGGCCGCCAGCTTCAATATGGCGCCCGCGCCGATCAGGCGGCGATCCGCGACACGCTGAAAATGTCGGGGCTGCTTGCGGCTGTCGAATATTCCGATGCGGAAGACCCGGAGCAGACGGCATCCTATCAGGCGTTGAGCGGGCGGGTGACGCAGAAGCTCAACTTCAAGGGAGTGCAGTCTCTTGAAAGCATCGTGACACAGCTTGGCCTTTCTGCGTCGACGCTTTCCAAGACGCAGGCCCGGCATGATCTCGTGATGGCATCGGCGAACGAGATGCTGGGCGATATCCAGAATGCAGACCCTTATGAGGTCGGTGTGAAGCTCAACACGCTCATCACGCAGCTTCAGGCGAGCTATCAGGTGACGGCGATGCTCTCGAAAATGTCGCTGGTGAACTTCATCTGATCGATCGCATCAGGCCGACAGGCGGGAAAGGGTCCGTAATTCACGGGCCCTTTTTTCTTGCGCGGTTGATGCCACGTTGCCCCTGCGGCATGGCGGACGATCCTGCTGACCCTGCTTGCACGGGCCGCAAAAGGCGGCATTCTGTGCGGTATCGCAATCAGACAAACAACAAGGGGAGGGAGAAATCCGATCATGAAGCTTGATGAAAACATCTCGGCTGTCGTCACCGGCGGTGCATCCGGTCTTGGCAAGGCAACGGTCACGGCGCTGCGCGCGCTTGGCGTCAAGGTCGCAATCTTCGATCTGAACAGGGAGAATGGCGAGCGGGTGGCGAAGGAGCTTGGCGCGGTTTTCTGCGAGGTCAATGTGATGGACGAAGCCTCTGTCGATGCAGGCTTCGAAAAGGCCCGTGCTGCGCATGGCCAGGAACGCTGCCTTGTGAATTGTGCCGGTGGCGGCCGCGGCGGCAAGACAATCAGCCGCGACAAGAAGACGGGAGAGATCATCCCGTTCAAGATTTCCGATTTCGAGTATGTGCTCGGCCTCAACACGGTCGGCACCTTCCGCTGCATCGTGAAGAGCGCTGCCGGCATGGCGACGCTTGATCCGCTGGAAGGCGGCGAGCGGGGCGCGATTGTGAATACGGGGTCCGTTGCGGCGGAAGACGGACAGATCGGGCAGGTTGCCTATTCGGCTGCGAAGGCCGCGATCAAGGGTATGACGCTTACCATTGCGCGTGATCTGTCACGGGAGGGCATCCGCATCAACACGATTCTGCCGGGCATCATGGCGACACCGCCTATGCTGGCGGTGAAGGATCGCGCGCCGCAGATTTTTGACAATCTTGCGGCTTCCGTTCCGTTCCCGCCACGTCTCGGCGATCCGTCGGAATATGCGGATCTGGCACTTACCATGCTCCGCAATGGCTATTTCAACGGTGAGACGGTTCGCCTGGACGGCGCGATCCGTATGCCGCCGCGCTAAGGGCCAATTCAGGCGCGTGAGTAAAGCCCGGCCGCGATTTCCCGATTGATCATGATGAGTGAATCGAGGAGTTGCGGCTGCGGCTCGCGCGCGGCTTCAATCTCGCTGGTACGCTTGAAGATGAAGACGGCGAGATTGGCGATGTTCTGCTTGATCTCGCGGGGCAGCGGATGCTCGCTTTCGGCTGCGGATGAGGCGAAAACGGTCCAGATACGGCGATTATAGACAAGGGCCTCGTAAAGCGCGGCATTGGTTTCGTTCGTCCAGTTGTCGCGGATGCGTTGCAACTGGCCAGCCGCGCGCGTCAGGATGGTGGCCTCGAATTCGCGCGGGTCGCGCGGCGCTATTTTCGATGCGCTGGCATACGCATCATGCGGTCTTGACATTCTCCAGCAGCCCCCGTTCGTACTCGATCAACTTGCGAGCTTCCTTGAGAGCTTTATACATTTCGCCGGTTAAGATTTTACTGTTGATGGCGTCGATATAGGTCGATGTGGAGGGAGCGGCTTCCAGCACTTCCTTCACGATCTGGAAATAAAGCTCGTGATGGGGGCGGGGGTCCGGCGCCAGATACATCATCTGCACCATGAGATAGACGCGTTTGCAGGGCGTATCCGCGTCTGCGGCGCGCAGAATGTCCTTTTCGCGAAGGATCGGCGTGTCACCCTCGATGAAAAGGCGCGTGCGCTGATCATCATTCGTGATGACACTGTCCCCCAGAATGAAGCGTTCACCGGGCTTGAGTTCGACTTTGAGGGCCATGAGGATCGTCCTGAAAGGAATTGTTCAACCAGTCTAGCCTGAATCGCGCCGGATGAAAAAGAAGCGGCGGGAACCGGGGGTCCCGCCGCCATTCGGTTTGTCGTCCCGCCGGAGCGGGGGAGACGATTAGCGCAGGAGCGCGAGGACGCTCTGTTCGGCCTGGTTCGCCAGCGACAGCGAGGTCTGGGCGAGCGACTGGCGGGTCTGAAGGGCCAGCAGGTTCGCCGCTTCCTCGTTCGTGTCGGCAAGCGTCAGGTTGCCTGCACCGGATTCAAGAACGTTGATCATGTTCTTGGTGAAGTCCTGACGGTTCTGCACGACCGAGAGGTTGGCACCGAAGGTCGAAGCCTGCGTGCGGAGCGTCGTGGTCGCTGCGTCGAGGAGCGCGATTTCGGCGTCGATGTCGGTGAAGTCGGTCTCGACGATGCCGAGGCCAGCCGCATCATACGTCACGCCCGAGATGTTCAGGCTCGACGAACCGTCTTCGTTGAACTTCACAAGCAGATCGTCGCCCGTGAGCAGGTTGACACCGTTGAAGCTGGCGTCAGAAGCGAGCTGGTCGATCTGCGTGCGCAGATTGTTGTAATCCGCAGCGTAGGTGGCGCGGGCTTCCTGGAGCGTCTTGCCGCCTTCGCCCTCACCATCAATGCCCAAGGCTGTCGCTGCGGCACCACCGATTTCGAACGCTTCGCCGGAGGCGAGCGAGAAGGTGATGTTGTCACCGGAGGTCTGGACAGTCAGGCCTTCCAGAGCGGAATTGCCCGAGATCTGCGTGCGGATTTCCTCGGCGACGTCAGCCGCAGTAGCGTAATCCTTCGCAGCGAGCGTGAGCGAGATGGCGGAAGCCGAACCGATCTGGATCGTGAGAGCGCGGTTTGCGGAAGACGCAGAAGTCAGGTCGTCCACGTCAACTGCCGCGGTCAGCGTGGTTGCCGTCGCCTTCACCTGAAGAGCCTGGTTCGCAACCGAGCGAGCCTGAGCCACAAGCTTCTGGATCGACTTGATGCCTTCGTCAGCGGCCTTCAGTGTCTGCACACCGAGGCTCATCGAGTCCTGCAGCGCGCTCAGGTCGGACGCACGGGCGTTCAGGCCGGAAGCGGTGAAGTAGGACTGCGGATTGTCGAGAGCGCTGGAAACCTTCAGGCCGGTGGCGAGGCGGTTCTGCGTCGTCGCCATCATCGCGGCAGTGTTCTGAAGGGTAAGCAGGTTAGCGCGCACGGCGCTCGTAAGAGTGATGTCACCCATGATAGTTGTCCTTTCCTAGGAACCATATTCACCAGCTCGTCCTGAGCCATGGGTGGAGCATGCGCGTTGAGCCGTTAAAAGGTCGTAAAACGCGCGACGTTTTTATGCATTTTGCAGAAAAACTTCGGGTAGCCCGTTAAGCAAGAAAGGCGGGCCATGCGACCCGCCTTTCTGATTTCATTGAGTTTTTTGCGCCTGTCAGGCTTAACCGAAGAGACGCAGCACGCCCTGTTCGGCCTGGTTCGCGAGCGACAGGGCTGTCGTTCCGAGCTGCTGACGAGTCTGGAGGGCGAGCATTTTCGCACCTTCTTCGTTCGTATCGGCGACCGTGAGGTTCGACGCGCCGCTCTCCAGCGTGTTGATCAGGGCAGAGGTGAAATCCTGACGGATCTGCACCACACCGAGATTGGCGCCGAAGGTGGATGCCTGCTGGCGGAGCACATTGGTGGCTGAGTTCAGCGTATCGACAAAAGCCTTGATGCCGCTATCGAGCTGGAAGCCGTGATTGCCGGATGTGGTCGAGACTTCGCCGATATTGAGCAGACCTTCCGGCGTCATGTCCACGCCTTCAATGTCGAGCTTGCTCGTCTGATCGGCATTGAAGAAGACGCTGAGCACGTCGCCCTTCAGAAGGTTCACGCCCTTGTAGTGCGCATCCTTGGCGAGATCGGCAATCTGCTCGCGTAGATTGTTGAAGTCGCGCTCATATTTGTCGCGGTTCACGCCTTCGGTCGCAGAGGTGCGTGTGCCAAGCAGGCCTGCAAGGCTGACTTCATTGACGCCTGCTGCCGCCGTTACGGTGACATCGCGGCCGTTCTTGCCTTCGAGCTGAAGCTGTCCTTCCGGGGTGAGCGAGGCGACCAGCGGCTCGTCGCCGTCAAACGTGTCGTTCGCCCAGTCGATGAGGTCCTGCACGGTGGCCACGTTGCCGGTGGCGCCCCCGATTGTGACCGTCTCCGAGACTTCGCCCACGGTGATTGTGATGGTGTTGCCAGCGACCAGCGCGCCGAGACCACTCAGTGCCACGCCGCCGGTGAGGGGCGCGCCCGTCTGGTTGCCCGTGAGGGTTGCCGACTTGATCTTTGTTTCGAGTGCCTGGTTCGCGACGGCCTTCATGCTGTCAACGAGCTTCAGGATCGACTTGATGCCTTCATCGGCTGCCTGCAGCGTCTGTACACCCTGGCCCATGGCGTCGAGAAGGTTGTTCAGGTCAGAGGCGCGGTTGTTGAGGCCCTGTGCCGTGAAAAAAGAGGTCGGGCTGTCGATAGCACTGCGAACGCGCAAACCCGTTGCGAGGCGCAGTTGCGTTTCATCAAGCAGCCTCGCGGTGTTCTGCATGCTGAGCAGATTCGATCGGATCGCTCCGGAAAGGACCACATCAGCCATTGTCTCTACCCTCCAGGGTTTGGCCCAAGCCGTCTCATGGCGGCACGGGCACTACACTCGCTGTTAATCATTAATTCGACGTAAACAGCGGAGTCCGAATGTCGTTTTGGTCGGACCTGCCGCGCCGTCGAACCGGGTGCCTGAGTGGCTTCGCCTTTAACTCTGCATCCGTCGATTGCTTCGGGCCTTGCGTCGCAAGAGGCGGGCCAGTTTGAAAATCAAATAAAATCAATGGCTTGGGGTGATTGAGAGCAGCGCATATGGCAGGAAATTCCGTTCTGCCGGAAATTCTTGCCGGGTCGATCAGGGTCAACCGAGGGTAAAGGCGCGCACATCTGCCGCGATTTTGGCCGCCAGTACTTCGCGGCTGGGGGCGCTTTCAAGCGCATAGCAGCGGACATTGGGAAACCAGGGCAGCCCGTCCGTACCGAGCTTCGTCCAGACGCGCCGGGGAAGATAGTGGAAGCAGGGCACGCCGAGCACGGCTGCGAGGACGAGCGGGAAGCTCGCCGGAGCCACAGCAGCATCGAGGCAGGAAGAGAGCGCGGCCGCACCTTCGATATCATTGAAAAGGTCGAGGCCGGGCATGCGGTGCAGCGTTGCGCCGCAATCGCGGAAGAGGGCGTCTGCTTCCGCACTCACATCCGTATATTGCAGGTTGATGATATGTGCGCCTTCAATGGCGAAGAGCTGTTTCCAGTCCGCAAGGTCCGTATAGACGAGCGAGCGGAGTTTGGTGACGACGCGCGAACTCCACGAAAGGCCAATCTTGGGGCCAGGGCCGAGGCTCTCAAGCCAGGCACGGCACTCCGCAACGCGGGCCGGGTCCGGCACAAGCCGGTTTACCTCGGCGGGAAAGGCATCAAGGCTGCGCCGAAGCTGCGCGGCGACCATGCCGGCAGGGGCGGTCACGTCGAAATCGACCTTGCCGTAATTCCCGTGCCCGGTGGAGGTGGGCGTTTCTGCCCGCACCGTCGCCTGAGGCCATGTGCGCTGATAGAGCGACACGAGGCGCGGATTGGTCTCGATGATGACATGACCCGCCCTGGCAATCAGGTCAGTATAGCAGGTGGAAAAGAGCAGGTCGTCGCCAAGCCCCTGTTCGCGCCAGACCATGATGGTCTTGTCCTTGAGGTCTTCGCCCTCCCAGATCAGACCGGGAAAGGGGCGGAGCGGCAGGCGCTGGCCAGAGGCGAAGCCAAAGCCATACATGTCCCACCCTTCTTCTATATGGCCGGTGGCCAGAAGGGCGCGGGCAAGGTTCCAGCGCGTCGCGTCGCAATCCGGGTTGATCTGCAATGCCTGCTCACAGGCAAGCAGCATTTCATCAAATCTGCCGGTGGTTTCGAAGAGGGCGGCAAGGTTGGTGTAGGTGGTGGACTGGAGCGGGTCCAGCTCGATCGAGCGGCGATAACACATGATCGCGTCATCGAACATCGCTGCATTGGCAAGGATACGGCCAAGCGCGCCATAGGCGCTGGCCGAGGAAGGATCAATTTCGATGGCGCGGGAGAGAAGATCGACACCCTCCTGCGTTTCGCCCTTCCGCTCCACGATATAGGCCAGATTGATCAGTGTGGTGACTGAGGCCGGATCAAGTTCGAGTATCTGACGGCAGAGCCGTTCGGCCGCCTCGAAATGTTCGATCGTGAGGCAAACGGCGGCGAGATCCTTGAGCTGCGCGAGGGAGGGGGCAGCAAGGGCTGCGTCGGTAGCCTCATCGAGAAGGCGCACCGCTTCGTCCGCTCTTTCCGTCGCGATCAGAGATCGGGCAAGTCCGCGCAGCGCTTCTGCATGGTCTGGTTCTGCCGCGAGCACCTTGCGAAAGCGCGAAACGGCTTCGGCATGCCTGTTCTGCGCCTGAAGGCGGAGACCTTGCTCGAATTTCTTGCCGATGCTGCCCGTTTCCCGGCTGGCATTGCGCTTGTTCAAGGATGACATGTCAGGTTGGCCCGGTCCTCGCGATTCAGCGCATCGCCCCGATGCGATGGCGCTTATTTGCGGGCCGTTATGGTTACGATTGCGTTAACCATGCCGGAATGGTGGCTTCGCCCCTGAAGGTGAGGGGCGGGGGCGGCATCAGATGCGGGCATCGAGTGTCAGTGATCCGGCGCTTCCTGCGGCGCGGCGGGGGGCGGTGGCGGCATTTGCCCCATAGCCAAGCGTGGGGGCTGCCTTTTCCGTCATGGCGTTTGCGACCATGCGGATCAGCCCTTCGGAAACGGAGCGCGCGGCGGCAAGCGCTTCCCCGTTAAGAGTGAGCGCCTTGTCGAGCGCGATCATTGCGGCCTTAAGGCGCGTCACGCGTTCGGCGGGGGCGCGGTCCAGCAATTCCTTCCGGCTCCGCACGGCCTGCACATCCATTGCGTATTCATTGGCGAGGCGGATTTTTTCCGGCTGCAGCGCGGCGATGTCGGCCTGCGCGCGGTTGCGGAGGGCTTCTGTTTCGCGCTCAATCACTTCCGTGAGACTTGCCGTCAGCCCGGTCATGCGTTCAACCAGATCGGCGGGAACCAGTGTTTCAGCGGGAATGCGGCGTGCTTCAGTCATTTCGGCAGTTCCTGCAGTTTCAGAATCTCGCGGTAGATGTCATCCGCAATGCCGATGCCGCCGGTCTTTGCCATCTGGCGACCGTACTGATCGACAAGGACGGAGCGGAACATGGTTTCGCCGGGACCACCGCTATAGGGATTGTCGTCGCCGACGCCTTCAAACATCGACTGGAACATGGTGGAGATGAACTGCGCCTCGAAATCCTGCGCGGCCGCCCAGGCGCGCTCATCACGCGTGCCCTGCGCGGGGAGTTGCGCCTTGCCGAGCGAGATATAGCTGGTGGAAAGGGCGCTGAGGGCTTCCATCACATTACCTCGATTTCGGCCTGAAGCGCGCCGGAAGACTTGATCGCCTGAAGAATGGTGATCATGTCGCGCGGGCTGACGCCGAGTGCGTTCAGACCATCGACAAGCTGGGCCAGGCTGATGCTGCCATCAATGATGCCGAGCTGGCGGCCTTCTTCCTCATTCACATCAACGTCGGTGCGTGGCACGACGACCGTGTCGCCTTGCGTGGAGAAGGGCGAGGGCTGGCTTACCTGCGGCGTCTCGCTGATCGAGATGGTGAGATTGCCCTGCGCAATGGCGACCTTGCTGATGCGCACATCCTGACCCATGACGATGACGCCGGAGTTTTCGTCGATGACGACCTTTGCCGAGAGGTCCGGCTGGACGCGCAGTTGCTCGATTTCCGTGAGAAGACCGACCACGCCGCCGCGCCAGCCCGCAGGCACATCAAGCTTTACCGTGGTCGGGCTGTCGGCGAGGGCCATGTTCATGCCGAGAAAGGTGTTGATCGCGCCGGCCACGCGCTGGGCGGTGGTGAGGTCCGGGTTGCGGAGCGAGAGGCGGAGCGTGCGAAGATCTGCAAGACGGAAATCAAGCTCGCGCTCGACAATGGCGCCGTTCGCGATGCGGCCATTGGTGGGCACGCCGCGCGTGACAGAGGCTGCTTCACCCCGCGCCGAAAAGCCCCCCGTGGCAAGCGAGCCCTGGGCGACCGCATAGACCTCGCCATCGGCGCCCATCAGCGGCGTTACCAGAAGGACGCCGCCCTGAAGATTCGTCGCATCGCCAAGCGCGCTTACCGTCACGTCGATGCGGGTGCCCTGCGTTGCAAAGGCGGGCAGGTTCGCAGAGACCATGACGGCGGCGACATTGGCGGTCTTGAGCGTGGTGCCGCGTGTATTGACGCCGAGCCGTTCCAGCATGCCGACCAGGCTTTGCTGCGTGAAGGGGGCGTTGCGCAGCGTATCGCCCGTGCCGTTCAGTCCGACAACGAGGCCATAGCCGACCAGCATATTGTCGCGAATGCCTTCCACATCGACGATGTCCTTGATCCGCGAACTTGCCTCGGCGCTGCCGGGGAGTGCCGAAAGGCAGGCAGCGAGAAGCAGTGCCAGCAGAAGGGCGGGGCGGAAAGGCTTGGAAAACCGGAAACAGGACATGGAACGACCGATCAATCGCTTGCGATACTGCCCCTGTGAAGCGAAAGCCGTGTCATGCTGGAAACAACTCTAAAT